>NZ_CFHWAF010000209.1:0-953 GCF_984452065.1 Hoeflea sp.
CCGCGCCATATCGAAATTCAGGTCATGGGCGACGGCAAAGGCAACGCCATTCATCTGGGAGAAAGGGACTGCTCGCTGCAGCGCCGCCACCAGAAGGTCTGGGAAGAAGCCAATTCGCCGGCGCTGAATGAGCAACAGCGCGAAGAAATCGGCATGATCTGCGCCAATGCGATGAAGACGCTGCAATATCGCGGCGCCGGTACCGTCGAATTCCTTTTTGAGAACGGCGGCTTCTACTTCATCGAGATGAACACGCGCCTGCAGGTGGAGCATCCGGTCACGGAGGCGATCACCGGGATCGACCTCGTCAACGAACAAATCCGCGTCGCCTCGGGCGGAGGGCTTTCGGTGTCGCAGAAGGATGTGCGCTTCAGCGGACACGCCATCGAGTGCCGCATCAATGCCGAAGATCCGCGGACCTTCACGCCCTCGCCCGGCCTTATCACGCACTATCACCCGCCGGGGGGCCTCGGCGTGCGCGTCGATTCGGGCGTCTATCAGGGGTACTCGATACCGCCCTATTACGACAGCCTCATCGGCAAGCTCATCGTTCACGGACGCACCCGTGTTGAATGCATGATGCGGCTGCGCCGCGCGCTCGGCGAATTTGTGATTGACGGTATCAATACGACGATACCGTTGTTCATGGATTTGCTCGATAATCAGGATATTGCCAACGGCGACTACGACATACACTGGTTGGAGAAGTATCTCGACGTGAAGTAGGGTCGGCGCATGCACAGGAGTGAAGACCGCCTCAAAATCACTCCGCAGCTTCTGATCAAGGCTTATAGCTGCGGTTTGTTTCCAATGGCCGAGTCCGCCGACGATCCGGAAGTCTTCTGGGTCGAGCCGGAGATCAGGGGCGTCATTCCGCTTGACCAGTTCCATACGCCGAAGAGCCTCGCAAAAACCTGTCGGCAGGACAGGTTCGATATTCGGTTCGACACGGC
>NZ_CFHWAF010000209.1:963-3633 GCF_984452065.1 Hoeflea sp.
ACACGGCATTCGGCGCGGTGATCGACGGTTGCGCGGAGCCGGGGCCCGGCCGAAAGAAGACCTGGATCAACAAGACCATACGGGATCTCTATCTGGAGCTTCACGGGCTTGGACATGCGCACAGCATCGAGGCCTGGCGTAACGACATGCTCGTCGGCGGGCTTTACGGCGTATCCCTGCGCGGCGCTTTTTTCGGCGAGAGCATGTTCTCGCGCGAGCGCGATGCGTCCAAGGTCTGCCTCGTGCATCTTGTCAAAAGACTGCGGCAGAACGGCTTCGTTCTTCTCGATACCCAGTTCACGACCGATCATCTCAAGCGTTTCGGCGCCCTGGACATCCCGAAAGAGACCTACGATTCAATGCTGAGCGAAGCGATGATGATCGAAGCGAGTTTTGTGTAGGCTTTGCTGAAACTCACGTCGGCGGCGGGATATCCGATTCCATGCGGCAGTCCTTCAGCCAGACGTCGTAGACCGCGTGGTCGACCGCATTGAGACCGGGAGAATCGGCGAACATCCAGCCGGTGAAAATCCGGCGTATCTTGCGGTCAAGCGTGATTTCATCGACCTCGACGAAGGTGGTCGTCTTGGGCTTTTGGGTTTCGTCGCGGCTGTAACAGACACGCGGTGTGACCTGCAATGCACCGAACTGGACCGTTTCGTCGATATAGACGTCGAACGTTATGATCCGGCCGGTGATTTTGTCGATGCCGGAAAATACCGCGACCTTGTTGTTGTTGCGCGGATCCTTCGCGGGAGCCAGATCCTGAGACTCAACCCTGTCCTGCGCAAAGGCCGTGCCTGCGGCAACCAGCATCAGGGACAACACCGCCCCGCACAGGCCGTTTCGCTTCATGGCGTTTTGCCTGACCGTTCGCATGTCCGGAAAAACTCACGATCCCGGGGTCCAGGCGTCATAATCGCCCGTGACCCGCGGCCGCTCGGCCGGATTGAGAATGGAGCCTTTCGGCCGGTATGCGGCCGCGGAGCCGGTCATATTGGCCTGATGGCCTTTTTGCCAGTCCTTTGGCTGATAGGTTTCGTCCGCCGGCGAGACATCCGTCGTGTGATGCATCCAGCCGTGCCAGCCGGACGGGATGGACGATGCGTCGGACTGGCCCTTGTAAATCACCCAGCGGCGTGTGCGGCCCTCGCTGTCCCTGTCGCCCTGGTAGTAGACATTGCCGAATTCGTCCTCGCCGACACGGGTTCCCTTGCGCCACGTGTAAAAGAGCGTTCCGGGTGTCTTTCCGTTCCACCAGGTGAACATTTGGAGCAGGAAATTCTTCATCGATATCCTCTTGCCGCCCGTGGCCCATGACGTCAGTCGCCTTATGCCGCGCCTTTCCCGCCTTGTCCAGTTGCATGTCCCATGTGTGCCGGCGAATGCGCCGATTCAATGACATCACGTCAATGGAGTTCAAGCTCGAGGATCAAGGCAGGCATGCCGGAATCCGGTCCGCCGCAATTCCCGGTCCTGCCGATCTCGCGAAAGCCCTTGTTCTCATAGAACCGGATCGCATTCGCATTGCGTTCTTCAACCTCCAGCGTGATGCGGCGGCCCTCGGGAAAACAGGCCTTGATCTCATCGAGCAGCAGGCCTCCGGCCCCCTGCCCCTGAAACTGCGGCAGGACATAGAGCTGGTGCAGAACGATCGACTTGCCGTCTTCCGTCGACGCAAACGCGACCGCGCATATTTTCTCGCCATTGTCAGCCACCACGAACTCGCTGCCCGGCTGGGTCAGCCGTTTTCGCAGGACGCTGACCGCGTGCCAGTCATCGGTGATCCCGGTGACCTTGTCCGCACCGTAGATGCCGTCATAGGTGTCATGCCATGTGGTTACGAGAAGCGCCCGGATCTCGTCCAGATCGCGCTCGCTCGCCGTTCTTATCCACATGGTCAGGCTCTCGACCTATTCGACGCCCAGCTTCTTGCGCACCAGTGCGTTGACCGCCTGCGGATTGGCTTTTCCCTGGGTTGCCTTCATGACCTGCCCGACAAACCAGCCGGCCATGGATGGCTTGTCCTTCACCTGCGCGGCCTTGTCGGCATTGGCGGCGATGACTTCATCAACGGCGGCCTCGATGGCTCCTGTATCGGTGACCTGTTTCATGCCGCGGTCCTCGACGATGGCATTGGGGTCGCCGCCTTCGGTCCAGACGATCTCAAACAGGTCCTTGGCGATTTTGCCGGAGATCGTGCCTTCCTTGATCAGATCGATGATCGCACCGAGCTGAGACGGCGACACAGGGGTCTCCTCAATTGTCTTGCCCGCCTTGTTCAGGGCGCCGAGCAGATCGTTGATCACCCAGTTCGCCGCAGCCTTGCCGTCGCGGTCACCGGCAACGTCCTCGAAATAATCGGCAATCGATTTCTCCGAAACCAGGATCGAGGCGTCATAGGCGGAAAGTCCCATATCCGCCATCAGCCTTGCCTTCTTGTCGTCCGGCAGTTCCGGCAGGTCGGCGGCCAGGCTTTCGACAAAGGCATCGTCGAACTCCAGCGGCAACAGGTCGGGATCGGGGAAATAGCGATAATCATGCGCATCTTCCTTGGAGCGCATGGAGCGGGTTTCGCCCTTGGCCGGATCGAAGAGGCGCGTCTCCTGATCGATCGCGCCACCGTCCTCGAGGATTGCGATCTGGCGGCGGGCCTCGGATTCGATCGCC
>NZ_CFHWAF010000209.1:3643-5284 GCF_984452065.1 Hoeflea sp.
GGCCGACAAAGCGTATCGAGTTGACGTTCTTGATCTCGCAGCGCGTTCCGAAATCCTCGCCTTCGCGGCGCACCGAAACATTGACATCGGCGCGCATGGAGCCCTCGTCCATATTGCCGTCGCACGTGCCGAGATAGCGCAGGATGGTGCGCAGCTTGGTCAGATAGGCCTTTGCCTCCTCGGAAGAACGCAAATCCGGTTTCGAAACGATCTCCATCAGCGCGACGCCGGACCGGTTGAGGTCGACATAGCTCATCGTCGGGTGCTGATCGTGCATGGATTTTCCGGCATCCTGCTCCAGATGCAGCCGCTCGATGCCGATCTCGATATCTTCGAAATGGCCCTTTTTGTCGGGCCCGACGGATATGATGATGGTGCCTTCGCCGACGATCGGGTCCTTGTATTGCGAGATCTGATAGCCCTGCGGCAGATCGGGATAAAAATAGTTCTTCCGGTCGAAGATCGAGCGGTGATTGATCTGCGCCTTCAAGCCCAGCCCGGTGCGGACCGCCTGCCTCACACACTCCTCGTTGATCACAGGCAGCATGCCCGGCATGGCCGCATCGACCAGCGATACATTGTCGTTCGGCGCATTTCCAAACGCCGTGGACGCGCCGGAAAACAGCTTGGAGTTGGACAGAACCTGCGCATGAACCTCCATGCCGATGATCACTTCCCAGTCGCCGGTGGCGCCCGGAATGAATCGTTTGGGGTCCGGTGTACGCGTATCGATAATCGTCATGTCGGTTTTCTTAAGGCTTGGAATTTGCGGAAGTCAGGTCGGCGAAGGGTTAAGCATCGGGCGATGATGCTCTAAACCAACGAACTTCAGTGTTCAAGCGTTTCCGCTTCACACGGCCCCTTGGGCATTCACCGCCACCGTCCACCGAATTCGCAAAAAAGTTTGACATAAATCAAATGACCACCGTTTGCCGAAGCATAAAATTCGCCCGACTGGCACTGAAATCGGGGGAAACGATGAAATTTCGAGATTTTATATCCCGTATCGATCGACATGCCGATTTGTTCAACCGGATGACAGGAAAGCTCGGCCTGCAAGAGGATCTTGCAGACATGGACAATGTCGGACCGGTGTACCGCAGAGCAGCGATGCGCTGCCTGAGTTGCGCCAAGGCAGACGATTGCGAGAACTGGCTGGCAAAGCAAACCGAGCCGGAGGAAGCTCCGTCCTATTGCCGTAACCGCGGCCTGTTCTCGAGACTTAAGGCAGCCCATATGCTGCACCACGAATAGAAACAGGCCCGGCTGCATGATGAGCAGCGGGCCCGTTTCTTCACAGCTCCCTATGGGAGAGTATCCCTCAACTTTCCCCGGCGCTTTTGCGTCCGGGGTCCTTTTTTAGAAGCATTCCACAAACATCCGGGCAGGTAAAGCACTTGAAGGTTGCTTTGGACAAAGACGTAAAACCTTACCGCTTCTTTGAGGAAAACACCCCTGCCGACTTGCCAACCCGCAGGGCCAACGTAAGATACTTGAAAAGACTCAAGACAGACCGCTGGCTTCGGCTGCCGGGATCCAGAAACGTTTTCGGGGCGAGGACTTGGGAAAAGGCAACGGTAAACGACTGATACCCTACCTTCCTGTTTTGCCGGCGGTCTCCTTTTTGAGCGGCTGCGGCCT
>NZ_CFHWAF010000210.1:0-5254 GCF_984452065.1 Hoeflea sp.
GAGGCAAGGCGTGATAGGCGCGGAAGATGTAACCCGAGCCGTCGACGAGAAAGAGATGATCGTCCTTGTTCATGGCGACAGGGATAACGCAGCCTCAGGGCAAGGTCCATGGCGATGATGCGTTATCGGGAGCGCCGCGTCTAAACCGACCGCAATTCCGCACTGCGCCTTGTGCCCAGATAAAGGTTGGTTTCACTCGCACGGATACCATCGACCAAACGGATCGTGTGCAGAACCCTGTCGAGCGAAGACAGTGTATCTGTGCCGAGCTCCAGCACCAGGTCCCACTTGCCGTTGGTGGTATGGATCGCCGTGATCTCTGGCATGCCGCGCAATTCGGCGACGATGCGGTCCGTGCCGCGGCCCTCAATGGACAACAGCATGATGCCCCGCACCGGGGATTCGAAAGCATCGCTCCGCAGGATGACACTGAAGCCGAGGATCTCTCCTGCTTCCATCAGCCTCTCGATACGCGCCCGTACGGTGGCACGGGAAACGCCAAGTTCGGCTGCGAGGTCGGAGATCGCCGCCCGCCCGTTATGGCGCAGGGCTGCGATCAGCCGGTGATCGGTTTTGTCCATATTGGCGATTATATATATCGGTATGGCAAAATAATGCATCAATTTGCTTTATTTGCCAAGTTTTTTCCGCCGCTGTTCAAACCGATAATCAAGCCAGTGAGGATTTGGACGAGCGCATGAGCACACCCCTTTCCCTGATCGGCGCGCCGGTGGAAACCGGCGCGAGCCAGGCCGGATGCCTGATGGGGCCCGATGCGCTGCGCACGGCCGGCATCGCGGACGCGCTGCAGAATCTCGGCTATGAGGTGCGCGATCACGGAAATGCCGCGTGCGTTGCCGATGACGGCGCCGTGCACCACAACCCGGCCATCCGCAATCTCGGCGAGACCGTGGGCTGGAGCCGGTCGCTCAGCGATATCGGCTACCGGGCGGCGAGCGAGGGAAACCTGCCCGTCTTCCTGGGTGGCGACCATTCCATTTCGATGGGAAGCATACCGGCGATCACCCGGCATGCGGCCGACAGCGGACGTCGGCAGTTTGTGCTGTGGCTGGACGCGCATCCGGACTTTCACACGCTCGACAGCACGCAGAGCGGAAACCTGCACGGCACGCCGGTTGCCTATGTCACGGGCCAACCCGGTTTCGAGGGCGTTTTCCCGACCCTTTCGGCCACCGTCGATGCCGAAAATGTGTGCATGTTCGGCATACGCTCGGTGGATGAAAGGGAGCGGCAGACCCTGAGGCGCTGCGGCGTCACGGTCCACGATATGCGGGCCATCGACGAACACGGTGTTCCGGCCCTTCTCGATGCGTTTTTGAACCGGGTGCGCGCCGCGGACGGTGCACTGCATGTCAGCCTCGACGTGGACTTCCTCGATCCGACGATCGCGCCGGCGGTCGGCACAACCGTGCCGGGAGGCGCAACATTCCGCGAGGCCCACCTCATCATGGAGATGCTGCACGACAGCGGACTCGTGACGTCGCTCGACGTGGTCGAGCTCAATCCGTTCCTCGACGAACGCGGCAGAACCGCAAAACTGATGGTCGATCTCGTTGCCAGCCTGTTCGGAAAACGGGTGATGGACCGTCCGACACGATCCTACTGACCGGAACCGGGAGGCATTCAAATGGTTCATTTCGTTGGCGTGGAAGCAATGGTCCGGCTTGTCGTCAGGTCGGGTCCGAGGGATTTCCTCATTGGGCTGTGCGATGCCATCGAACACGATTTTCGCCGCTGGGAGCGGTTTGAAAAGACGCCGCGGATCGCCAGCCATTCGAAGGTCGGCGTGATCGAACTGATGCCGACGAGCGACGGCGAGCACTATGGCTTCAAATATGTGAACGGACATCCGAAAAACATGAAAAAGGGTCTCCAGACCGTCACGGCATTCGGCGTTCTGTCCAATGTTTCAACGGGTTATCCGATCCTCGTCAGTGAAATGACGCTGCTGACGGCTCTCAGGACAGCCGCCACCTCCGCAATGGCCGCGAAGCATCTCGCTCGCGGCGATTCGCGGACAATGGCGATTATCGGCAATGGCGCGCAGTCCGAATTCCAGGCCATCGCCTTTGCCGCGATCGCCGGCATCGAGGCTGTCCGTCTTTACGACATCGATCGCGGCGCAAGCCGCAAATGCGCCGCCAATCTGTCGCGGCACGGTCTCGACATCGCGGTCTGCGCCTCGGCCCAGGAGGCCGTGGCCGGCGCCGACATCATCACCACCGTCACGGCGGACAAGCAATGCGCCACCATATTGACCGACAACATGGTCGGGGAAGGCGTTCACATAAACGCCGTCGGCGGCGACTGTCCCGGCAAGACGGAACTGCACCGGGACATCCTGAATCGCTCCAAAATCTTTGTCGAATTTACGGCACAGACACGTATAGAGGGCGAAATACAGCAATTGCCGGAAAATCATCCGGTGACCGAGCTGTGGCAGGTGATCAACGGGTCCGAGACCGGGCGGTCGTCTTCCCGTGACATCACCCTGTTCGATTCGGTCGGTTTCGCAATCGAGGATTTCTCGGCTCTCAATTTTGTCCGCGACCAGGCGCTAAGCCACGGAATTTTTGAGGAACTTGACCTCATCGCCGATCTGGGCGATCCGCGCGATCTGTTCGGAGTGCTGGCGCACGGAAACGACCCTCTCCGTGGCCCGCGCAGACCCGCCGCCGCTGCATAGCGCCAATGGAATTCTGGGTTGTCGCACCGAGATTTTTCCACTGTAACATAGTCGTGACCGCAATCTCCGGGTTGTGTCCTTGAATTGCCACATTCATCGGCCCAAATCACAATTACCGGCAAGCAAAAATGCCGATGTCTGGCGAGAGGCATGTCCCCCGCCACGCCGGACACGAGCGGCGACCTCATCCCCCCCTCTCCGGGTCGCCGCTCACATCCCCAACGCCACCGTGACTATCCCCTCCAGCCACGGTGGCATTTTTTTGTCTTTTTCAGAGTTCACGCATCCGGCGCTTTAATCCGCCGGTGAAACCGTCTAGACGGTCTCCAGTCATTTGTTTCAAGTCATTCGTCAGGAGCCGGGTATGGCCGATCTCGCCGCAACGCTGTCGCAAGCCGATAACAATCTCGACAACAGCCTCGAACGGCTGTCGGATCTCATCCGAATCAAATCCATCTCAACCGATCCGGCCTTCGCCGCCGACTGCCGCAAGGCGGCCGAGTGGCTTGCCGCGGCGCTCGAAGACATCGGCTTTTCAGCAAGCGTTCGCGATACAGAAGGACACCCGATGGTCGTCGCGCATCAGCCCGGTCCGGAAGGCACGCCCCATGTGCTGTTTTACGGACACTACGACGTGCAGCCGGTCGACCCGCTCGAGCTTTGGAACAGCGATCCTTTTTCTCCCGCCGTCGAGGAACTGACACCCGGCAGAACGGTCATCACCGGCAGGGGCGCCGCGGACGACAAGGGGCAACTCATGACATTCGTCGAGGCGTGCCGGGCCTACAAGGATGCCAACGGCGCCCTGCCCTGCAGCGTGACGATCCTGTTCGAAGGCGAGGAGGAATCGGGCTCGCCCTCGCTCAAACCGTTTCTCGAAGCCAATGCCGAGGAACTGAAGGCCGATCTCGCACTCGTTTGCGATACGGGCATGTGGGACGCCGACACGCCCGCCATATCCGTCAGCCTTCGCGGGCTGACGGGCGAGGAAGTCACGGTCAGGGCCGCGAACCGCGACCTGCATTCGGGCCATTACGGCGGCAATGCGGCCAATCCCATCCACATCCTCGCATCCATATTGGGCGACATGCATGACGCGGACGGGCATATCACCATCCCGCATTTCTATGACGGTGTGCACGAAACGCCGGACAACATCAAGGCGATGTGGGAAGACCTCGGACCGCCCGGGAACTTCCTGGAGGATATCGGCCTGTCGGTGCCGGCCGGAGAGAAGGACCGTACCGTCCTCGAGCGGTGCTGGGCCCGGCCGACCGCCGAGGTGAACGGAATTTCAGGCGGCTATACCGGCGACGGCTTCAAGACGGTCATTCCGGCTGAGGCATCGGCCAAGGTTTCGTTCCGGCTGGTGGGCGACCAGGACCCTCACGCGATCCGCCGCAATTTCCGCGCCTTCGTCGAGGAACGGCTTCCGGCCGACTGTTCGGCCGCGTTTTCCGAGCACGGCACATCCGGCGCCATTCAGCTGCCATACGATGCGCCCGAGCTCGCCGAGGCGCAAAAGGCGCTTGAAGATGAATGGCACAAACCCGCCGCCGTTATCGGCGTTGGCGGATCGATCCCCATCGTCAGCGATTTCCGCTCGATGCTCGGCATGAACTCGCTGCTCGTCGGTTTCGGGCTTGACGACGACCGTATTCACTCGCCGAACGAGAAATACGATCTGCGGTCGTTCCACAAGGGCATTCGCTCCTGGATCCGCATCATGGATGCGCTGGCGGCGAAACGGTAGGCCGCGAAAGGTCAGCTGCCGCCGAGCCGCGCCCATCGCGGCCGCTCGAACAGGAAACGGCCATAGCCGGTCGTTTCCACCAGCCAGAACAAAATCAGCGGACCGGTGATCGCCGCAATCCACACCAGCAGCGAGACGGTGCCGATATCCGGTATGATGCCAAGCTTGAGCAGCACGACGCGGGTCACGGCCATCGGCAGGAAAAACGCGAGATAGATGACGATGGAATGAGACCCGCACCAGCGGATGAAACCGGCCCAGCGGTGCGATGCCAGCAAAGCGCTCGCCGATACGAGGGCGACCACCCCTCCAAGCCCAAGCACAAGCGAGACCATGGGCAGCATGGAAACCGCAACCAGGCCAGTCCCGGCGGGACCGAATGCAACCGGAATCTCCGTCAAGGTGGCAAGGGCGGTTATCGCGACGATCGCCACGATGGTGGCAATCGCCCGCAGGCTGTTGCGTCTGGCGTAATCCGCCAGGGCGAATATCACAGGCGCAAATGCATAGCCGGCAAAAAACCAGACGAAATAGCTCGCGAATTCGTCAATCAGCACGGCCCCGGTGTGAATCGGCAGGATCTGCAGCAGGATCGCGATGCCCAGGACCAGCGGAACGGGAACCGGGCGCAGCAACCGTGTGGCTATGAAAAAGACCGGCAGGATATAGATGAACCAGAGCGTTCCGAAGGGCTGGACGAACGCCAGCATGTAACTGACGAGCGGTGCGGCGGGGCCGGCCTCCGCCACCATTGCGGGCGCCTTGAAAAGAAACTGTATCGTCAGCCACAGAAC
>NZ_CFHWAF010000211.1:0-5173 GCF_984452065.1 Hoeflea sp.
ACGACATCGTAGAAGCCGCTCTTTTCACGATACCCGTTCACCGAGGCCGATCCGATGGCCGTTCTGTACGCGCCCGAGCCGCGCATGTCGGGGTCGAACAGGGCAAGGATGGCTCCATAATCCAGCCCGGTCGTGCGGCTGCTCGTCATCGTTGTCGTCTGGACAAAATCCTCGCCGTCGCCATCGCCCGTCACTTTTGTCCGCTGGCTTATCTGCCCGGTTCCGTATTCGGCAATGCGCCCATTGCGCATATCCCGCGCGACGAAATCCTCAATGATCGAGGTCACGTGGATTTCGTCTCCATCGTCGCCCGCCGAGATATCGAATTCGACCAGATCGACCCGCCCCTCGGCAAAACTCACGTCCATGACCGCCCGCATCAACGGCAGCCACCGGCTGAACGGCCGCTGCGGATCCCCGGCGATCCGCGGCAGGCGCGGCCAGCGCGCCTCGGTGATCACATAACCATCCATCCGGCCGTCCATCGCCAGCCCGCCATCGTCCCCCTGCACATCGACGCTGACGGTGAAGATCGAACCGTTGGCCATCGTCATATGGTCAACAGCGAACCCGGCCACGTCGCTGGTCAGCTTGCGCGCGGTCAACTCGGGGCTCTTCCAAAAGAATTCCAGGCTGATTGTCTGCTCGCCATCCTCCGCATCCGAAGCCGATACGGTGAAGCTGGTGGAGTAGCCGACACTAAGACCCTTGACCGTTAGCGTGTCGCCGCTCGTCTGCGTGGTCTCATAGGAGGCGGAGGCTCCGAGATCCCGGTAGGACTGCAACAGGTCTTCAAAGGCGTCAAGACCGCTGTCCTCGGCAGATATCGGCTGAACGCCCGCAATGAACAGGCAAAATGACGATACAATGATCTTTCTCATGCGTGCTGCTCCCTGACATATCTGGCCGGCGCCTTACAGCGCCTGCAATTGGCAGTCACTTTCCGCGCGGCACAAGCCGCCCGGGATTGTCTATCCGGCAAGGGCATCCGCAACGGCGTCGACGGCGGCCTTGGCCTTCGCCGCATCGGGGCCGCCCGCCTGCGCCATATCGGGCCTGCCGCCACCGCCTTTGCCGCCGAGCGCGGACGAGGCGACACGCACCAGATCGACGGCGCTGAAGCGCTTCGTCAGATCCTCGGTCACACCGACGACCACGCTGGCCTTGCCTTCGTCCGAGACGCCGATCAGCGTGACGACGCCGGAGCCGAGAGACATCTTGGCTTCATCGACCAGTCCCTTGAGATCGCGCGGCTCGACCCCGGTCACGGTCTTGCCGAGAAATTTCACGCCGGCAATCTCCCGCGTCTCATCCGCCGCGCCATTGCCACCGCCGCCGAGCGCCAGCTTCTTTTTCAGATCGGAAATTTCACGTTCCAGTTTGCGGCGTTCATCGACCAGCGCTTCGACCCGGGACACGACCTCGGCGGGCTGGACGCGCAGGGAGGATGCAAGTGCCTTGACCCTGTTGTCCTGGTCGGAAAGATATCTGCGCGCAGCGTCACCCGTCAGCGCCTCGAGGCGCCGCACGCCCGCCGCCACGGCGCTCTCGCCGACAACCCGGACAAGGCCGATATCACCGGTTGCGTTGACATGGGTGCCACCGCACAGCTCGGTCGAATAGGTCTTGTCCTTCTTGTCGCCGTGAAGGCCCGTGCCCATGGACACCACCCGCACCTCATCGCCATATTTCTCGCCGAACAGCGCCATTGCGCCTTCGGCAATCGCATCGTCGACGGCCATCAGCCGTGTGGTGACGGGGCTGTTTTGAATGACGATTTCATTGGCCATGTCCTCGACCCGCGCGATTTCGTCCTCGCTCATGGGTTTCGGGTGCGATATGTCGAAGCGCAGGCGGTCCGGTGCGACCAGCGATCCCTTCTGCACGACATGGCTGCCGAGGATCTCGCGCAGCGCCTCGTGCAGCAAATGGGTTGCCGAATGGTTGGCGCGCAACTGGCTGCGCCGCCCGTGATCGACGCTCAGCACCACCTCGGCGCCGTTTTCAAGAACACCGTCCTCGATAACACCGCTGTGAACAAAAAGACCGTCGGCCTTCTTTTGCGTGTCGGTGACGCGCAGGCGCAACCCGTCGGCGGTAATCATGCCCGTATCGCCCACCTGGCCGCCCGATTCACCGTAGAAGGGCGTCTGGTTGACGATGACCTGCACAGCCTCGTCCTTCGATGCGGAAGGCACCTCGGCCCCGTCCTTGACGATGGCCTGCACAACCCCTTCCGCCTGCTCGGTGTCATAGCCGAGGAAATCCGTGGCGCCCAGGCGGTCACGCAATTCCAACCAGATCGTCTCGGTCGCGGCCTCTCCGGATCCGGCCCAGTTGGCGCGCGCCTCGGCCTTTTGCCGTTCCATTGCGGCATTGAAGCCGGCATCGTCGACGGTGATGCCGCGCTGGCGCAGGGCATCCTGCGTCAGATCGAGCGGGAAGCCGTAAGTGTCGTAGAGCTTGAAGGCCGTTTCGCCGTCGAGCTCGGCCCCTTCCTGCAAATCGGCCGTCGCATCCGACAGGAGGTTGAGACCGCGTTCGAGCGTCTTGCGGAAGCGCGTCTCCTCAAGCTTGAGCGTTTCGGAAATCAGCGCCTCGGCGCGCACCAGTTCGGGATAGGCCCGGCCCATCTGCTCGACCAGCGCCGGCAGCAATTTCCACATCAGCGGCTCGCGCGCGCCAAGAAGTTCGGCATGGCGCATCGCCCGGCGCATGATCCGCCGCAGCACATATCCCCTGCCCTCATTGGACGGCAGAACACCATCGGCAATGAGGAAGGACGAAGAGCGCAGGTGATCGGCGATCACCCGGTGGCTCGCCCGCGCCTTGCCTTCCGCCTTGACGCCGGTCAGTTCCTCCGACGCGCCGATCAGCGCCTGAAACAGATCGATATCGTAATTGTCGTGTTTGCCCTGCAGCAGTGCGGCGATGCGTTCAAGCCCCATGCCGGTATCGATCGAGGGTCTCGGCAGGTCGACCCGTTCGTCGGCCGTCAATTGCTCAAACTGCATGAAGACCAGGTTCCAGATCTCGATGAACCTGTCGCCGTCTTCCTCGGCCGATCCGGGCGGTCCGCCCCGGATCCCCTCGCCATGGTCGTAGAAGATCTCCGAACACGGGCCGCAGGGGCCGGTATCGCCCATGGCCCAGAAATTGTCATGGGTGGCGATGCGCACGATGCGGTCGTCGGGAAGCCCGGCGATCTTCTTCCACAGATCATAGGCCTCGTCGTCGGTGTGATAGACGGTCGCCCAGAGCCGGCTCCCATTGATGCCGAACTCCTTGGTGATCAGGTTCCAGGCCAGTTCGATCGCGACATCCTTGAAATAGTCGCCGAACGAGAAATTGCCGAGCATCTCGAAGAAGGTGTGATGGCGCGCCGTATAGCCGACATTGTCGAGATCGTTGTGCTTGCCTCCGGCGCGGACGCATTTCTGCGCCGTCACGGCCCGCGTATAGTCGCGATGCTCAAGGCCGGTGAACACGTTCTTGAACTGAACCATGCCGGCATTGACGAACATGAGGGTCGGGTCGTTGCGCGGCACCAGCGGGCTGGACGGCACGATTTCGTGTCCGTTCTTGCCGAAATAGTCGAGAAAAGCCGACCGGATCTCGTTTACGCCATTCATGGAACGCCCTTTGACCTCAAACTCTCTGTGTCCGCGGCACCACGGAGCGCCGCCGGTCCGTTCGGCTTTTATCCGCCCCTTTCAAGACTGTCCAGACGGACGGCACCGGTGCGATAAAGGTCCCTCAAATAAGTTGGCCGGCGGCACCGTCAATGCCGCCGGCCAAACCGGGTCAAAAGAGTAAAAGCCTAACCTTGGGCAACATCCGCTTCGCCGTCATCGCCATCGTCCGGCCGGCCGTCTTCCAGCAACTGCTCCGCGATCAGCCCGGCATTCTGGCGCAGGGCCATTTCGATCTCCTGCGCGATCTGCGGGTTTTCCTTCAGAAACGTCTTGGCATTTTCGCGCCCCTGTCCGAGGCGTTGACTGTTGTAGGAGAACCAGGCGCCCGACTTCTCGACAATGCCGGCTTTCACGCCAAGGTCGATCAGTTCGCCGGTCTTGGAGATACCCTCGCCATACATGATGTCGAATTCGACCTGCTTGAAGGGCGGCGCCATCTTGTTCTTGACCACCTTGATGCGCGTCTGGTTGCCGACGACCTCGTCGCGGTCCTTGACCGAGCCGATGCGCCGGATATCGAGCCGCACCGACGAATAGAATTTCAGCGCGTTGCCGCCGGTCGTCGTCTCGGGCGAGCCGAACATCACGCCGATCTTCATGCGGATCTGGTTGATGAAGACCACCATGCAGTTGGAGCGTGAAATCGAAGCGGTGAGCTTGCGCAGCGCCTGACTCATCAGTCGCGCCTGCATGCCCGGAAGCGAATCGCCCATCTCGCCCTCGATCTCGGCGCGCGGCGTCAGCGCGGCGACCGAATCGATCACCAGCACGTCGATCGCGCCGGAGCGCACCAGCGTATCGGTAATCTCCAGCGCCTGCTCGCCCGTATCGGGCTGCGAGATCAAAAGGTTTTCAAGGTCGACGCCCAGCTTGCGCGCATAGACGGGGTCGAGCGCGTGCTCGGCATCGATAAATCCGCAAATGCCGCCTTTCCTCTGCGCCTCGGCCACCGTATGCAGCGCCATGGTCGTCTTGCCGGAACTTTCCGGTCCGTAAATCTCGATGATGCGGCCCTTGGGCAGTCCGCCGACGCCCAGAGCGATATCCAGACCCAGCGATCCGGTCGGCACGGTTTCGACCTCGACAATATTCTCGTTGGAGCCGAGCTTCATGATCGAGCCCTTGCCGAAGGCCCGCTCTATCTGCGAGAGCGCCGCGTCGAGTGCCTTGCTTTTGTCCACCGAATTTTCCTCTACAAGCCGCAAAGAGTTCTGAGCCATTCCGTCCACCTTTAGGTTATATACGCATCACTGGCAATGAAAGTCGCACGCAAAAAATGTACTGCATTTGTTCTCACTTTGCAACAGGGCATTAATATGCTGAATTTGTTGAATTTAAACAGGTTCGTTCTTTTTTTGTTTTAGCCGGATTTCCAGTTTTCCCAAGGTCATCACTTTTGGTGACCGCCGAATTTGCCGGGCCTGCGATTCGCCGGCACCGATTGAATTTGAACCGGCGCCCGCCATAAGCTAAGGCAT
>NZ_CFHWAF010000212.1:0-5004 GCF_984452065.1 Hoeflea sp.
TTATCCGCAGGTGAACGGTTTCACGCTTTTGCGCGAACGCATTGCCGCGCTCTACCCCGGAGCCACGGCCGACAATGTCATGGTGACGGTTGGCGCCACCGAGGCCAACACGCTGGTCGCAAACACGTTGCTTGAGCCCGGTGACAACATGGTCGCCTTCCGCCCGATCTACGAGCAATTGACCGGCAATGTGCGCAATCGCGGCATCGAGGTCCGGTTCGTTGATCTCGATCCGTCCAATGCCTGGCACGCCGATATCGATGCGCTGACCGAAAGCGTCGATGACAGGACCAGGGTCATTCATGTCATCAATCCGAACAACCCGACCGGCCGCGTGCTCAACGAGACGGAGCGCCGGGCCATCGTCGATGCGGCCCAGTCGGTTGGCGCATGGATCGTGGCCGATGAGGTTTATGCCGGCACCGAACGCCATACGGACGACATCACACCGAGTTTCTGGGGTGAGTATGACCGCGTCGTGGTCTTGAACTCGATGAGCAAAGCCTATGGCCTGCCCGGGCTTCGCCTGGGCTGGCTGGTCGGGCCGAAAGCGTCCATGGCCGGCATCTGGCGGCGTCACGAATATGCTTCCGTCGCCGCCAGCATCCTGTCGATGCGACTTGCCGAAGCGGTGCTGGCCGAGCCGGCCCGATCCGCCGTTACGGCACGGGCGCGGCGCCTTATACGCATCGGTTTCGAGACCTTGCAAGCGGAACTGGCCGTCCATCCGGGCGTCTTCAGCGTCGCCCCGCCGCAGGCCTCCGCCATGTCGTTTGTGCGCTTTGACCTGCCTGTCAGTTCCGACGTCTTTGCGCGGCGTCTGCATGGCGAACACGATGTCCTCGTCATCCCCGGCGACAAGTTCCATGTCGAAAACCACTTCCGCTTCAGTTCGGCGCTGCCCGGGCCCTATCTGAAGGAGGGTTTGAGGCGCATGAACGCGCTTGTCGGCGACATTCTCGGCCGGCCGCCGGTGCCTGGATCATGATCGGCACATCCATCGATCTTGACGCCGAAGGCGTCCACAAGGGTTACCTTGACGTTCCGTTGTCACTGAACGAGAGCGCCTGGTCCAACCAGCGCGTTCCCATCGTCAGCATCAGGAGCAAAAAAAGCGGGCCGACGCTTCTCTTGCTCGGCGGCAGTCATGGCGATGAATATGAAGGGCCGATCGTTCTTTCAAACCTTGTCCACGGGCATCCGCCGCTTGAGGGCCTGCGCGGCCAGCTCATCGTTCTGCCGGCGCTCAACACACCGGCGGTGCAACACGGCACGCGTCTGTCGCCGCTCGATGGCGGCAATATGAACCGCGCCTTTCCGGGCGACAGTCACGGCACGATGACCGAACGCCTGGCGCACTTTCTTACAACGCAGCTCATCCCGCGTTCGGATATTGTGATCGACCTGCATTCGGGCGGCAAATCGCTCGCCTTCGTTCCCTGCACGATCGTGCCGCGGCAGAAAACCGAAGCGGCCACCGCCCGCATCGTGGCGCTCGCCGAGGCGTTCAACGCACCGATGACCGTCATCTTGAAAGAACCGGAGGTGGCGACGATGATCGACACCCAGGTCGAGGCGCAAGGCAAGACGATCCTGGCCACCGAGCTTGGCGGGATGGGTACGGTAACGCCTGAAACGGTCGCCATTGCGACCGACGGCCTGTCGGGTGTCATGGTTCATCTCGGCCTCCTGCCGGCCGCCGCTCCTTCCAGCCCCGGTACGACCGGGCGGGACCGCTCGAAGATCGTGCGGGTCGACGATTTGTCCCACTACGTCTATGCCGATGACGCCGGTGTTTTCGAACCGGCCGTCGATGTGGGTGCGCCGGTTCGCGAGGGTGCGCTTCTGGGCCGTCTCCATATGACAGACCGTGTTGACCGGCCGCCTGTCAACGTCCATGCTCAAACAAGCGGCCTTCTTGTCTGCCGCAACGGGCAAGGACGGGTTCAGCGCGGCGACCTTGTGGCCATGATCGGTCATGAAGTGCCGGCGGCGACGGGTTAGAGCGAGGGACAGCATGAGCCACAAGGTGCGATCCAGAACAGCTCGGCATGACGCGTCTTTCGACCCGGCCGCCCTTATTGCCGATATTGCGGTGCCATTTGCCGAAGCGGTATCGACCCTTCTGGGCCCGAACATCGAAATCGTCATTCATGACCTGCGCACCGAGTCCGTGGCGCATATCTGCAATCCGTTCTCCAAACGCGAGGTTGGAGATCCGTCCTACCTGAACGAGATTGACTTTCGTCCGAATGACCGTGTGATCGGTCCGTTTGAGCGGATCAACTGGGATGGCCGCGTGCTCCGGTCGATCAGCGCGGTGCTGCGGACGCCGCAGGGCGCACCTTATGCGCTGGCCTGTGTCAATTTCGATTTGTCCGATGTGCGGGCGGCGCAAAATGCCCTGGTCGCATTGATTGGAGCGCCGGTCGCGGCGGCGGAGCCGGAGGCGCTGTTCAAGAACGATTGGCACGAAAAAATGAACCGCTACATCGTCGAATGGTGTCACGAGCGCGGTCTGGCGATCGATAATCTGTCACGCGAAGATCGTCGCGACCTGCTTGATTCGATTGATCGGACCGACGGCTTTCGCGAAAGACACGCAGCATCCT
The DNA here is from genome assembly GCF_984452065.1 of Hoeflea sp. Taxonomy (NCBI): domain Bacteria; kingdom Pseudomonadati; phylum Pseudomonadota; class Alphaproteobacteria; order Hyphomicrobiales; family Rhizobiaceae; genus Hoeflea; species Hoeflea sp. The sequence continues at coordinate 2,613 of NZ_CFHWAF010000212.1, forward strand.
ATATCGCCCGCGTGCTGGGTGTCAGCCGTGCAACCATCTACAACGATCTGAAGGGTCGCCGTTCGGTCGCCAGAGGCCTTTAAAGCGGGTTTCCTTTTTACGTCAAATCAGATTCCAGTCTGACTTTTGAGGGCAGTTATGGATGTTGATGCCCCTCGCGTCACTCGGTCACATGCCGCCCCCGATGCAGATAAGGCGGTTTGCATTATATGAGTTTCAGAAATCTCTGAAATCGCATGAGCAACTGTCATGAACCTTTCGAGCCTGGAGCAGGACTTCGTCCTCCGTTTCGGTGAAGCGGGCTCCCCATGGGTCATCAACCGCACGCTGATCGCCGGGCTGCGCTGGAAAGACGCCACAATCGGGAAGTACGGATCATGATGGAAACGCTTCTCCTGTCGCGCATTCAGTTCGGCGCCAACATCTCCTTCCACATCCTCTTTCCCACCATCACCATCGCACTGGGGTGGGTGCTCTTGTTCTTCAAGCTGCGCTTCAACGCCACCGGCGATATGCGCTGGATGGACGCCTATCGTTTCTGGGTGAAGGTGTTCGCCCTGTCCTTCGCGCTCGGCGTCGTCTCCGGCATCACCATGAGCTTCCAGTTCGGCACCAACTGGCCGGGCTTCATGAAAACCGTCGGCAATATTGCCGGGCCGCTGCTGGCCTATGAGATCATCACCGCCTTCTTCCTGGAAGCGGTGTTCCTGGGCATCATGTTGTTCGGCTTTTCCCGCGTGCCGGGCTGGCTGCACACACTGGCCACGGTCCTGGTCGCCTTCGGCACCACGATGAGCGCTTTCTGGATTCTCGTGCTGAACTCGTGGATGCACACGCCGGCCGGCTTCGAGATGATCGATGGCGTTGCCCACGCCACCGATTGGTGGGCCATCGTCTTCAACCCGTCCATGCCCTATCGGCTCACCCACATGCTGATCGCCAGCGGACTGACGGTCTCTTTCCTGATCGCCGGCCTGTCCGCCTTCCGCCTGCTGCTCGGCGACCGCGATCCGTCGGTCCGCACCACGCTCAGGACCGGCGTGGCCCTGGCCGCCTTGCTGATCCCGGTGCAGATCTTCGTCGGCGATTTGCACGGTCTCAACACGTTGGAGCACCAGCCGCAGAAGGTCGCGGCCATGGAGGGCAACTGGGAAACGCGCGGCAATGTTCCGCTGCTTCTGTTCGCCCTGCCGGACGAGGAGGCGCGCGAGAACCGGTTCGAGATCGGCATCCCGAATGGCGCCAGCATCATCTTGAAGCACGACCCCGACGGCGTTGTGCCGGGCCTCGACGACTTCGTCGCCGAGGACGGAACGCCCCTGCATCCGCCGGTCAACCCGGTGTTCTGGTCGTTCCGGGTCATGGTCGGCATCGGTCTGGCCATGCTGGCCCTGTCCTGGGCGGCCGCGTTCATGCTGTGGCGCGGGCGCAAAGCTGACGCCGGCGCGCCCCGGCAGACCCTCAACCCCTGGGTTCTGCGGGCCTTCGTCGCCATGACCTTCTCCGGCTGGCTGGCGACGCTCGCCGGCTGGTACACCACCGAAATCGGCCGGCAGCCCTGGCTGGTTCAGGGCGTGATGAAGACCCATGAAGCCGTGGCAAGCGTGCCGGCCCCGATGGTTCTGTCCACGCTCCTGGTCTATCTGGCGATCTATGCCGGTCTGATCCTCTCCTATGTCATGGTGCTGTTCTACCTGGCGCGCAAGGCGGCGCGGGGAGAGCGGATCGGGCCACTGGCCCCTTCGGCCGGCGCGGCCAATGTTGAACTTGTATCGGCGGAGTAGGGGATCATGACCGATCTGTCCGAACCCACCTCCTGGCTTCCGGTCGTCTTCGCCGCGCTCATGGGCCTGTCGATCCTGATCTATGTCGTGCTCGACGGGTTCGATCTCGGCGTCGGCATCCTGACGCCGCGCGCGAGCGAGGCGGAAAAGGACCGCATGATCGCCTCCATCGGCCCCTTCTGGGATGCCAATGAAACCTGGCTGGTGATGGCGGTCGGCCTGCTTCTGGTCGCCTTTCCGGCGGCGCACGGGACGATCCTGACGGCGCTGTACCTGCCGGTCGCCATCATGCTGGTGGGGCTTATTCTGCGCGGCGTCGCCTTCGAGTTCCGGGTCAAGGCGCCGGCGCCGAACAAACCGCTCTGGAACCTGGCGTTCTTCGCCGGTTCGGTCATGACGTCGCTCAGCCAGGGCTTCATGCTGGGCCTTTACATCATGGGGCTCGAATGGACGCCGGCCACGGTCGCCTTCGCGCTTTTGACGGCGCTTTGCATCACCGCCGGCTACGGTTTCATCGGCGCGTGCTGGCTCATCGTGAAGACCGAAGGCGCGCTTCAGAAAAAGGCGGTCGGATGGGCCAGGACCGGTCTGGCCGGCACGCTTGTCGG
>NZ_CFHWAF010000213.1:0-4901 GCF_984452065.1 Hoeflea sp.
GTCATGCCGGAGTCCTCAGGGTAGTGGTGTGCGCCCATCTCGTTCAACAAAGGGCCAAGGCAAATGCGTTGAACCTCTCCATCTCGTAGCAAATACTCAACACGGTACTCGATGGGCGTGCGAATAGCCTTGAATGAGGTAAGAAAGGTTTCCATTGTGAACGTAATTCTGCATTCGCCCGAGGCGCTTTCGTCGTCGCTGACAATCCGTTCGTTGCCGAGTAACTCGCGTGCGAAGGCACCATCAACACCTATGATGCGATCTTCAGTGACATTTTTGTAACCGGAGCCGACACCATGAAATATGATTCCGTCATATGGTGTGAGCGCAGTGGCCGCCATTGCGTGAACGACCCGCTCATCCACCACGTTGCAGGCAGGACCGATGGTTTCCAACGTGTCCCTTATGCCAAAGTAGTGTTTGTTCCAGGATGCGCATCCGTGGAGAATTGCGAGCGACAACGACAATCCCGTTAAAACTGCAGCCGAATATGTGTTTTTAAGCGTCATCTTGTTTGCCCGGATCACTGGCTAAGGTGCCGCAGGTCATTGTCTATAAACACTTTTATCCGGTCACTGCTGTCGAGCGGGTGTCCGACACTTTTCGGGTTTCCGTCCTGGTCAGCGGCAAACCCGTTGATTTCATATTTGAGCGCACCTTCATTGTCGTATATCCGGAAGAAGGTATGGCGGTAGCCAGTTGGTATTCGCTTCTTGTCCGGTAAGATCACACCTCCAAGATCGGGGGCAATCGGAAAATAGGCAATCTTCAGCGTATATCTTTTTTCTGACATGCAATGATTCTTTCAAAAAGTGCATTCGATCAAGCGAGACACGCGTAATTTCTTGAGGGATGAGCACCCAGCCAACATCGTTGGCATGCTCGCAACGCAAACGTGTTTCATCGACTGGAAGCAACCCTATCGCAAGCACTCACCGGTCTCCATACCATTAAACTCTGTGCACCGGCCGCACAGCGCGGATCACCAGTAATTCATTGTTATTCATGAGCAATTCTACATTCTAACATTCCGAAATTATGGCTCACCTCCGACCCGCTTCCATGAAACGACGGGCCTCGGCGTCGGTCAGCGCCTCGACCGCATAAGTGAAGGTCCCCCGCTCGCGGACCTCGCTTGCCGCCCGGATGAGACCGCCGAGCGCGGCGCGAGCGAAGGAGCCGCCGACACTCACCCGTTTGACACCGGCCTCGGCCAGTTGATTGAGCGACCAGTTCGCGCCGGTGAGGCCCATAACGACATTGACTGGTTTCGACACCGAAGAACAGACAAGGCGGACAGCTTCAAGATCCGGCAGCCCCGGCGCAAACAGCACATCGGCGCCCGCCTCGTCGAAGGCCTGGAGACGGCGGATCGTATCGCCGAGATCGGGACGGTCGTAGAGGAAATTCTCTGCCCGCGCCGTCAGAAGGAACGATCGCCCCTTTGCCGCCTCGACACTGGCCGCAACGCGCTCCACCGCTTGCCTGAACTCGTAGATCGGGGCTTCCGGCCTTCCCGTTGCATCTTCGATGGAGCCGCCGACCAGCCCGGTCTCCATCGCAAGGCCAATAGTCTCGGCGCAATCCTCCGGACGATCCCCGAAGCCACCTTCAAGATCTGCCGATACCGGCAGCAACGTTGCCGATACGATGTCTCGGGCATTGTCCAGTGCATCTTCACGCGTGACCTGCGAGCGCCCGTCGCAGCGCCCGGTGGCGAAGGCCAATCCGGCAGATGTCGTCGCCAGCGCCTCAAAACCGAGCTGCTCGAGAATGATCGCCGATCCGGCGTTCCAGGGGTTGGCGATGATAAAGGCGCCCTCTCCCTGATGCAGGGTTTTAAAGCGCTCGAATTTTGCTTCGGTGTTCATCCGCATCCTCCCTGGCTACTTCCGGCAAACTGGAACATATAGTGAACGATTGCAAGACGAAATTTCGGATGGTCCCCGCAATAGACAGCGCGCCGCATTGTGTTTTGCGGCGAAATGGGCAAGCCTCCTGCCGGGACGTCAATGCGCTGGAAGGTCGAATGGACTGGTTTGATATCATCACGCAGCTTCGCGACATGATCGGCCGGGCGCTGTGGTTCGATCCGACCGTCTACGACACGGCGACGATGGACGACCGGACCCGCTTTGTCTCCACACTGGTCGTTTTTCTCGCCGGCGCGTCGCTTTTGCTCGGCCAGTGTTTTGCGCTTTTTCTTGTCGCCGCCTCGCCGGTCGGTTTCATCCTCGGTCTGGTCTTCAGCGGACTTTCACTGGCCCTGCGGCTCGGGCTGTGGGTAAGCTGTTCCGTGCTTTTTGCGGCGATCCTGTTTGGCGTCGTCACCGCCCCGTGGAATTTCATATCCGTCATCTTCGTGGCGACGGCGCCGCTTGTCTTCGGCTTCCTCGCCGTCCTGCCGAGCATCGGGATTATCATCCTCTATGTGCTTTACGGCTGGACATGCCTGACGATGATGTACGGCCTGTTCTACGGCGCGCAGGTGCCGTTCCTGCCGGGGGCGGTGTGCATGCTGTCGGGCTGGATCGCGGTTTCGCTGCTGGAGCGGATGTTCTTTGCCCGCAGCCACGCCGCGCAAAGCGGCGGCTTCCTGTTCGCAAGCCGCCAGCTTTCGCGTTTCACCTCCGATCAGATCCTGGAATTCGTCAAGCAGAAGGTGCGCAGCCGATGAGCGATATCCAGCAGCTTCTGTTCGGAGCGATCATGGTCGCGGGCGTCACGCTCTTCGTGGCGCTCATTACGGCGCCCTTCGAGGCCATGACCTGGTGGTCGCGGTGGACAACCGACCCGCGGCAGGAAGAGGATGACGGCGACATCGATGCGGAGCCGGCCGAGCCTCACGCCACCGGCGAAAAGGAAGCCGTCCTGTTTTACGTGACGGGTATCGGCACGATCACGGGTGAACGGCACCCGAAACTCGAACAGGGCTTTATCGACGCGTTGAAGGAGGCACTGCCCAATGTCGCCGTCATCGACGATTTCTTTCCCTATTCGCCGGCAGGCATACCACTGACGGGCCAACGGATTTTTGCCCGGTTCTGGCGCTTTTCCGGCCGCCACCGCGCGTTTGTCACCCAGAACCTCATCCGCCTGCGCAACATGTTCCAGGTTCTGGTTGCCGCCGACGGGCGCTACGGGCCGATCTACAGCGCCGGCACGTTCCGCATCATGCGCGAGAAGCTCTTTGAAAAAGGTCACGGCGCGCATTCGAGCCGGCCGGTCATACTTTTGGGCTACAGCGGCGGCGCGGAGATCTCCCTCGGCGCTGCGCCCTTTCTCCATGGCGAATTCGACAGCCGGCTGACGCTGCTGTCGCTTGGCGGCGTTCTGTCATCGCATCCGGGCATCACCGCGCTCGACCGGATCGTGCATCTGCAGGGCTCCGCGGACCGCGTGGCGCGCATCGGCGGGATCTTCTTTGTTCATCGCTGGGCGGTCTTCGGCGGGTCGCACTGGAACAAGGCCCGCAAGCGCGGCCTCATTTCCACGGTCGCAATGCCGGGCATGGGACACAACGGGCCCGGCGGGTATCTCGATCCGCACGCCCACACCCGGGCGGACGGCCCGAATAATCTTCAGCGGACGATTGCAGAGATCAAATCGGTCATCGATGAGGAAATCGCCGCCAGCCGGCGGGATATGGCCAGAGCCTGAGACTATTGTGCCGGCGCCTCTCCCGCCTGCCGGTTGCGGTCGAAATCGCCGTTCTGGGAAAGCAATATGGCGATCGGCCGGGTCGGCCGGAACTCGGCCAGCACGATGACGACAACCGATGTCATCGGCACCGCGAGGATCGCGCCACCGATACCCCAGAGCGCGTACCAGACCGTCAGGGAAATCAGCACGACGAACGGGCTCAGATTCATGGAGCGGCCCAGAAGCCGCGGTTCGACGAACCCGCCGATGAAGACCTGCGAGGCCGTCAGGCTCACCAGCACGATGATGATGGCCTCGATCGAGCCGAACTGGGCCGCGGTCAGAAGCACCGGAAAGGCCACGCCGACAATCGAGCCGACATAGGGAATATAGTTGAGGACCCCGATCAGCACGGCGAAAAAGCCGGCGAAGTCGACACCGATCAGCCGCATGCAGGCATAGCTGATCAGACCGAGCATGACATTGATCAGCGTTTTCACCGTCAGGTAGTTGCCGATACGTTCGTTGACGCTGCCCACCACTTCCATGATCCGCGCCGCGTCGTCCCTGGTGGTCGCGGCCTTTATGATCTTGCGGCTGAAATGCAGCCGTTCGGCCATCAGGAAACTGGCATAGAGGAAGACGACGAAGACCTGCCCGCCGAGCGCCGAGACCGATGTCACCGTGGTGCTGATCACACGCTGCAGGTCGAGCTGACCGAGCACGAGATTGCGGATCGTGCCCCAGGACGGTTCGTCGTCAATGCCGAGCATCCTGGCGATGTCGCCGACAAAGCCCAGCAGCGTTGTCTGATATTGGGGAGCGAGCGCAATCACCTGCTGGATGTTCTCGGCGAACAGAACCACCAGCAGGAACCCCAGAAAGATGAACGACAAAAGCGCCACGATATGGCGCAGCCACAGCGGTATCAGCGATCCGACGACCGGCACCTTGCCCAGACTCGTCGCCATCGTGCTCAGAACATAGACCGAGATGATGCCGGAGATTATTGGGATGAAGATCGGCTTGCCGATCCACAGGATGAAGCCCACCATGATGGCGAAGGCGAGGCCGTAGACGAGGTTGCGAAAGCGGCTGTTCATACCCGGCTCCTGATCTGCCTCAGCACAGTGTCTGCGGCGGGCGAATAGTCGAGCGATTCCGGCCGATTGGCAAGCCCTGCCCGATCACCGCCGTCATGCGAAAGCTCGTCGTCCTCGCCAATGCTCTCCTGAGAGACAACAGAATGTGGGCCAAAT
>NZ_CFHWAF010000214.1:0-4859 GCF_984452065.1 Hoeflea sp.
AACCGGTTTGTTCCCAAACCGGTCGAAGGAAACGCGCCCTCCTCTGCCGGCTGTTTTTGCCGACTGACAGAATGTCCGGCCTTGCGTTGCGGCGGTCATTCACGGGACACGTAACAAAAACCGGGCGCAAAGCCCGGAGACCGAGCGGATTTAGGCCAATCGGACCGGGTTGTCAATCCTGCCCGGAAAGGATTTGCAGACCGAAGCCGTTCATCAGCCGCCGGATGGCAAAATCCGGTTCACCGGAGGTGAACAGCGCGACATCCGGTTTCTCGGATACACTGTGGGACACAGTCAGGAGGGACTTGGCGCGCCGCGCAATCGCCTCCGCCGGATCGAGCCAGTCCACCGGCCAGGGAGCAAGGCCCCTGAAACGGTTTGCCAGGAACGGGTAATGCGTGCAGGCAAGGACGACGATATCGGTCTTGCGGTCGTTCTGCTCGACGAAACACGGCTCGATTTCGGCGAGAATGTCGTGGTGGTCGATGACATCACCGCGAATATAGCGCTCAGTAAGCCCGGCAAGGTTCTCCGAACCGACGAGGCGGACATGGCATTGCGACGCAAAAGACTGAATCAGATCGCGCGTATAGGCGCGACGCACCGTGCCGGGTGTCGCGAGGACACTGACAAGCCCGGATCGTGTGCACTCCGCCGCCGGCTTGACCGCCGGCACGGTGCCGACGAATGCCATATCGGGAAATGCCGCACGCAACGGCTCCAGAACCAGCGTCGATGCGGTGTTGCAGGCGATAATGCAGATGGCCGGTTTGTGGTCGGCGACAAGCTGCTCAAAAAGTCCGACGATACGCGCGCTCAATGCACTTTCCGCCCAGCCCCCATAGGGAAACCCTGCATCGTCCGCCACATAAACGAAGCGCCGCTCCGGAAGCAGGACCCGGGCCTCACGCAGGACCGTCAGACCCCCGATCCCTGAATCAAACAACAATACCGGCGCGTCGTTCAATCGTCTTTGTCCTCACTTGCCTTCGAACCGGCCGATACGCTCCGGTCGCCGGCCCCCGGATTCTTGCCCTTCGGCGCCTGCCGGCTGAACCGGTCAAGCGAGCGGATGACGCCCCGCAACACCCTGATTTCCGGCAGGTAAAACCCCTGCCGGCTCAGGACCGCCCGCAAATTGTCGACCATTTTTGGCTTTTTGTCGGCGGGTCGGAAATAGCCGCGCGCATCCAGCGCCTCCTCCAGATGATCGAAAAGCCCCTGGAGATCGGCCTTTGTCGCCGGCTGCATCTCGGTCTGGCCGAAAGGTGTCTGCTTCTCATGGGCAAGACCCGACTTCATCCACTCATAGGACATCAAGAGCACGGCCTGCGCGATATTCAGAGAAGCAAATGCCGGATTGATCGGATAGGTGACGATCTCGTCGGCAAGGCCCACCTCCTCGTTTTTCAGCCCCCAGCGCTCACGGCCGAAGAGAACACCGCACGTCTGCCCGGACGCCATTCGCCGGCGCAATGTCTCGGCGGCTTCCACCGGTCCGCGGACCGGTTTGAAGCCGTCCCGCTCCCGGGCCGTCGTTGCATAGACGAAATTGAGATCGGCAATGGCCTCCTCAAGTGTCGCGAAAACCGTAGCCGCATCGATGACGTGATCGGCCTTGCTCGCCGCCGATCGAGCCTTTTCGCTCGGCCAGCCGTCGCGCGGATTGACGAGGCGCAATTCCGACAGGCCGAAATTCGCCATGGCCCGCGCGACCATTCCGATATTCTCGCCAAGCTGCGGCTCGACAAGCACGATCGCCGGCCCGCCCGTCAGCAACTCCCTGTTTTTATCCGTCCCGGCCATAAAACTCGTCAGCCTTCAAATCTTGATGAAGGCCTTAACTGACACATCGCTGCAAATGAGAAAAGGTTGAAAAGGCGAAGGTCACCGAGCCTTAGGTGTTCGTTCCGGAAAGATCGCGCACGTCTCATCGAGACCGCGGCGTGAAAGCCAGTCCCTGACCGTGTCGGCAACTTTTTCCGGCTGTTCATGCAGGATCCAGTGTCCGCTGTCGGCAATCCGCTCGACGGTCAGGTCGTCCGAAACCGCGCTGATCGGGCGCGACGACACGAAAGGTCCGCGCCAGATAGGGCATGATGTCGCGCCAGGCGCCCCAATATTCCGGAAACCCGTGCAGACACAGCATCAGCGGCTTGTCGGGCTCACCCATCGAGACGTAATGCAGACGCCGCTCATCATCTTCAAAAACCGCCGATTCGAAGTCCATCCTCGCCATTCTCCCCGTTGCCGTCCGGCTCTGCCGGCACGGCCGGCCGGCCCTTGAACCACCTTATACGAATTCGCGAGACCGCCCGCCTTTGCCTTCCGGCATCACAATGGTATAGGAGCCGCGAACATCACCATATTTTGCGGGCGAAGCCCAATCCTTTCAGTAACGAGGCTCTTTCATATGGCAAAGATCAAGGTCGAAAACCCGGTCGTCGAACTCGACGGCGACGAGATGACCAGGATTATCTGGCAGTTCATCAAGGACAAGCTGATCCACCCCTATCTGGACATCGATCTGAAATATTACGACCTTGGCATGGAGAGCCGCGACGCCACCGACGACCAGATCACCGTCGATGCCGCAAACGCCATCAAGCAATACGGCGTCGGCGTCAAATGCGCGACCATCACGCCGGATGAAGCCCGCGTCGAGGAATTCAAGCTGAAGAAGATGTGGCGCTCGCCCAACGGCACGATCCGCAACATTCTCGGCGGCGTCATCTTCCGCGAGCCGATCATCTGCAAGAACGTGCCGCGCCTTGTCCCCGGCTGGACGAAGCCGGTCATCGTCGGCCGCCACGCCTTCGGCGACCAGTATCGCGCGACCGACTTCAAATTCCCCGGCAAGGGCAAGCTGTTCATGAAATTCGTCGGCGAGGACGGCCAGGAAATCGAACATGAAGTGTTCGAGTCGCCCGGCTCGGGCATTGCCATGGGCATGTACAATCTCGACAAGTCGATCGAGGACTTCGCCCGCGCCTCGCTGAACTACGGCCTGCAGCGCAAGGTGCCGGTCTATCTGTCGACCAAGAACACCATCCTCAAGGTCTATGACGGCCGCTTCAAGGATATCTTCCAGGAAATCTACGAAGCCGAGTTCGAGGACGCCTTCAAGGAAGCCGGCATCACCTATGAACACCGTCTCATCGACGACATGGTCGCCGCGAACCTGAAATGGTCGGGCGGTTATGTGTGGGCCTGCAAGAACTATGATGGCGACGTCCAGTCCGATACGGTCGCGCAGGGCTTCGGCTCGCTCGGCCTGATGACCTCGGTGCTGATGACGCCGGACGGCAAGACGGTTGAGGCCGAGGCCGCCCACGGCACGGTCACCCGGCACTACCGTCAGCACGAGAAAGGCGAAGAGACCTCGACCAATTCCATCGCGTCGATCTTCGCCTGGACACGGGGCCTCGCGCATCGCGCCAAGCTGGACGACAACGCCGAGCTGGCCCGCTTTGCCAAAACGCTTGAAGAGGTCTGCGTGGCGACGGTCGAAGGCGGTCACATGACCAAGGACCTCGCGTTGCTCATCGGCCCGGATCAGCCCTGGCTGTCGACCATCGGTTTCCTCGACAAGGTCGACGAGAACCTCCAGGAGGCCATGGCCGGCTGATCCCGGCGCAGCACTCAATCACATGAAAACCCGCCGCCCGGCGGGTTTTTTACGACGATCGAAAGACAGCCTAACGATTGGCCTCGACCGAAACGCCCAGAAGGCCGGGCAGCATTTGCGGCGCGGTCATCGCGCCGGCGGCGATCTGGGATACGGGAACGGGATTGTCGGGCGAAATGGTCAGGCTGAGATTGCGCGGATCGCTGAAGAACGTCTCGGCGGCATCCAGCACCATGTCCGTGAACTCGTCGTTGTCGACGGCGGTCAACGCCTGCCGCAACTGTTCCAGAAGAAGTTCCGACATCAGGTTTTCGCTGACATCCGCATCCTCCGCCATCAGCGCCATGGCCGTCTGGAAGCCACCTTCATTGACCAGTTGAAGTTCAAAGTCCTTGACGTTGAGCGTCGCGACCAGCGCCTGGTAGCTCGCCGGGTTTTCCATGACGAGCCGTGTCACGCCGCCCAGTCTCGCGCTGGCGCGAACCTTTCCGACCTGGCCCAGCTCGATGACGATGTTTTCGATCACCAGGTCCTCGCTGGTGGTGTCCCAGTGCAGCCTCAGCTTCTCGGTCAGGCGCAACGTATCGATGCCGGCGGCCTCGAACACGGCAACCGCCTCGTGATCGCCAAGCGCGGCAATCGGAAAAGACAGTCCCTCCGTGGCGATCTCCACGAATGTGGGCATCGGCGGCACAGAGGTTTCCAGATCCATGAAATAGCGGCCAAGGCTGATATCGCCCTCCGGCACTGCGCCGATGACCGAAAGTCCGGCCAGTTCCACGACGATTGAGCGCGGGGTAAAGAGCCTGGCAACCAGCAGCGGGTCCGGCTCCTCGAGATTTTCGGGTTCGGCAAGGAAGGCCTCGATCGGCCCGAACGGCGGAAACTCGATATTGCCGACCAGAAATCCCCCGAGTTCAAAAGCGCCTTCCGATCCGAGATCGAACGCAACCGAGGAAATCGAGAATTCGCCAAGGCCGTCCGCGCTCAAATCCTCAACAAGGATCTGCCCGATCTCGCCCGAACCCGCCTCTGGCGGCGCATCGAAACCGACCGACAGTCCGTCGATGAAAAAACGGCCGATGGAAAAAGAACGATAGACGTCGATGACCGAAAGAACGATCTGCGAAACGTCAGGCTCGCCGCCCGCCGCAAGGCTGTCGAGAAAAGCGAGCAGGTCCGTCTGCGGCGGGCGCAGGGCCAGGTCCTCATAGCCGCTGTGATCGATGAC
>NZ_CFHWAF010000215.1:0-533 GCF_984452065.1 Hoeflea sp.
GGCGCAGCGCCTCGCGTGCGATATCCTCGGGCACACCGTCAATTTCAAACATCACACGGCCCGGCTTGACGCGCGCGGCCCAGTAATCGACCGAGCCCTTGCCCTTACCCATGCGCACTTCGGTCGGCTTGGAGGTGACCGGCACATCGGGGAAGATGCGGATCCACACACGGCCGGCACGCTTCATGTGACGGGTGATCGCGCGGCGGGCCGCCTCGATCTGGCGCGCGTTCACACGATCCGGCTCCTGGGCCTTGAGGCCGTATGAACCGAAATTGAGGGTCGAGCCGCCCTTGGCGACACCCTTGATCCGGCCTTTGTGCTGCTTGCGAAACTTCGTACGCTTTGGCTGCAACATTTTCTTGTTCTCCGAACTGGCTTACGCGCGATTGCTACGCGTTCTCGCGACGACGTCCGCCACCGCCCTGATTGTCACCTTCCGTTGCCCGGCGCTCAGAGGCCATCGGATCGTGCTCGAGGATTTCACCCTTGAAGATCCAGACCTTGATGCCGCAAACGCCGTATGCGGTATG
>NZ_CFHWAF010000215.1:543-4780 GCF_984452065.1 Hoeflea sp.
CGATGTCGGCGCGCAGCGTGTGAAGCGGTACACGGCCCTCGCGGTACCATTCCGTACGGGCGATTTCGGCGCCGCCGAGACGGCCGCCGCAGGTGATGCGGATGCCCTCGGCGCCAAGACGCATGGCCGACTGAACGGCACGCTTCATGGCGCGGCGGAACGCGACGCGGCGCTCAAGCTGCTGTGCGATCGATTGGGCGACAAGCGTCGCGTCGGTTTCGGGCTTGCGCACCTCGACAATGTTGAGATGCGTTTCCGAATTGGTCATCACCGACAGCTTGCGGCGCAGTTTCTCGATATCCGCGCCCTTCTTGCCGATGATCAGGCCAGGACGGGCCGAATGGATCGAGACGCGGCATTTCTTGTGCGGACGCTCGATGACGACTTTCGAGATCGCGGCCTGCTTCAGTTCCTTCGTCAGGTAGTCGCGGATCTGCAGGTCTTCCTGCAGAAGATCGCCATACTCGCCCTTTTCCGCAAACCAGCGGGAATCCCAGGTGCGGTTGATGCCGAGGCGAAAGCCGATCGGATTGATTTTCTGGCCCATTACGCGGCCTCCTCTTTTTCCTCGACTTCGCGGACGATGATCGTCAGGTGCGAAAACGGTTTTTCGACGCGCGAAGCACGGCCGCGACCGCGTGCATGGAAGCGTTTCATAACGATCGACTTGCCGACATAGGCCTCGGCGACGATCAGGGAGTCGACGTCGAGATCGTGGTTGTTCTCGGCGTTCGCGACTGCCGATTCCAGTGTCTTCTTGACGGTCTCCGAGATACGCTTGCGCGAGAATTCGAGGTCCGCGAGGGCGCGCTCCACCTTCTTGCCGCGGATCATTGCCGCTACGAGATTAAGCTTCTGCGGGCTGACGCGGAGCGTTCGGGCAACCGCTTTTGCCTCGTTGTCCTTTAGCCGGCGCTCGGCCTTGGCCTTGCCCATTGCTACTTCCTCTTCGCTTTCTTGTCGGCCCCGTGTCCGTAATAGGTACGGGTCGGGGAGAATTCACCGAGTTTGTGCCCGACCATGTCTTCCGACACGGAGACGGGAATATGCTTGCTGCCGTTGTAGACGCCGAATGTCAGGCCAACGAACTGAGGCAGGATGGTGGAGCGGCGGCTCCACGTCTTGATCACCTCGTTGCGGCCGCTTTCGCGCACCTTCTCTGCTTTCTTGAGAAGATAACCGTCAACAAACGGACCTTTCCAAACTGAACGAGCCACTTGAGACTTCCTCTCTTATTTCTTGCGCTGATGACGCGAGCGCATGATGAACTTGTCGGTCTGCTTGTTCGACCGTGTACGCTTGCCCTTGGTGGGCTTGCCCCACGGCGTGACCGGATGCCGGCCGCCGGAGGTGCGTCCTTCACCACCGCCGTGCGGATGGTCGATCGGGTTCATGACAACACCGCGCACGCTCGGGCGCTTGCCGAGCCAGCGGGACCGCCCCGCCTTGCCGTCGTTGCGGTTGGCATTGTCCGGATTGGACACGGCGCCGACGGTGGCGAGGCAATTGCCCGGAACAAGGCGCTGTTCGCCGGAGTTGAGGCGCAGAATCGCCATACCCTGGTCGCGGCCGACGAGCTGAACATAGGTGCCGGCGGAGCGGGCAATCTGTCCGCCCTTGGCGGGCTTCATCTCGACATTGTGAACGATCGTTCCGACCGGCATCGACTGCAGCGGCATGGTGTTGCCGGGTTTGACGTCGACGGCGGATTCGGACGAGATGACAGTGTCGCCGGCCGAAAGACGCTGCGGCGCCAGGATATAGGCCATTTCGCCATCGGCATATTTCACCAGAGCGATGAACGCCGTGCGGTTCGGGTCGTATTCAAGACGCTCGACGGTGCCTTCAACGTCGAACTTGCGGCGCTTGAAGTCGACAAGGCGGTAGGTGCGCTTGTGACCGCCGCCGCGATGGCGAACCGTCATACGGCCGGCATTGTTGCGGCCGCCCTTGGAGCTCAGCCCTTCCGTCAGCGACTTGACCGGCTTGCCCTTATAAAGACCCGAGCGATCAACGATAACCAGCTGGCGCTGGCTCGGCGTCGTGGGCTTGAAAGATTTCAGTGCCATTTGTCTTCTTCTTCCTTTGGGCTTGCCGTCACAGGCCGGTGGTGACGTCGACGGATTCGCCGTCGACCAGTGTCACAACCGCCTTCTTGACGTCGATTTGCCGGCCCTTGGTGCCGCGGAAACGCTTGACCTTGCCTTTGCGAACGAGCGTGTTGACCGATTTGACCTTGACGCCGAAGAGCGCTTCGACGGCGGCCTTGATCTCGGGCTTCGTCGCCGTCTTCGCGACGTTGAACACGACCTGGTTCTGCTCCGAGACCAGCGTCGACTTTTCGGTGATCACCGGCGAGGTGATGACATCGTAGTGGCGAAGATCCGTCATTTGAACCGCTCCTCAAGAGCCTCGACCGCGGCTTTGGAAAGCACCAGCTTGCCGCGACGCAGAATGTCGTAAACATTGATGCCCTGAACCGGCAGCACATCCACATTGGGAATGTTCTGCGCGGCGAGCCTGAAATTGTCGTCGAGCTCGGCGCCGCCGATGAACAGCGCGTTGGACAGGCCAAGCTTTTCCAGCGAACCGGTGAGCGCCTTGGTCTTGGGCTCCTTGGTCGCAAGATCGTCAACGACGATCAGGTTTTCATCGCGCAGCTTGGCCGACAGCGCATGGCGCAGGGCCAGTGCGCGTACCTTCTTCGGAAGGCCGTGCTCATGGCTGCGGACAACCGGGCCGTGGGCCTTGCCGCCGCCGCGGAACTGCGGCGCGCGAGCGGACGAATGCCGGGCGCGGCCCGTTCCCTTCTGCCGGAACATCTTTGCGCCGGTGCGGTTGATCTCCGAGCGTCCCTTGGTCTTGTGGGTGCCCTGCTGCTTACGGGCCAGTTGCCAGCGGACCATGCGCTGCAGGATGTCCTGCCGCGGCTCAAGTCCGAAAACGGTATCGGACAGCGATACCTTGCCGGCGGCCTTGCCTTCGAGGGTTGTTACCTTCAGGTCCATTATTCGGCTCCCTCAGTTGCTGCTTCGGCCGGAGCGCTGTCGGCTGCTGCCGCGGCGGCGCGAAGACCTGCCGGCTTGGGTGCGTTGTCCGGGATCGGCGCCTTGATGGCGTCCTTGACGAGGATCCAGGCTCCCTTGGAGCCCGGAACGGCGCCCTTGACCAGGATCAGACCACGGTCGCTGTCGGTCGAGACGACTTCAAGGTTCTGGGTGGTCACGCGGGTGCTGCCCATATGACCGGCCATCTTCTTGCCCTTGAACACCTTGCCCGGATCCTGACACTGACCGGTCGAGCCGTGGGAGCGGTGGGAGATCGACACACCGTGCGAGGCACGAAGGCCGGCGAAGTTGTGACGCTTCATGGCGCCGGCAAAACCCTTACCGACGCTGGTGCCGGTCACATCGACCTTCTGGCCGGCGACAAAGTGCTCTGCGGTGATCTCGGCTCCGACGTCGAGCATGTTGTCCTCGGACACGCGGAACTCGGCGAGCTTTGCCTTCGGCTCGACCCTGGCCGCGGCGAAATGGCCACGCATCGGCTTCGTCGTGTTCTTGGCCTTGGCGATGCCGACACCGAGTTGGACGGCGGTGTAGCCGTTCTTGTCTTCCGTACGCTGGGCAACGACCTGGCAGTTCTGGAGCCGCAAAACGGTCACCGGAACATGCTCGCCGGCGTCGTTGTAGACCCGGGTCATTCCCACTTTCTGTGCTATCACACCTGAACGCATTGGTTCGTCCTTGTCATAGTTTGGGTCCGGTCTTGCGCGAAGTTCCGTTTCGGCTTTTCGCAACCGGGCCCAGAGACTGCCCGTTAAAGCTTGATTTCCACGTCGACCCCGGCGGCAAGATCGAGCTTCATCAAAGCGTCGACCGTCTGGGGTGTCGGGTCCACGATGTCGAGAAGGCGCTTGTGCGTGCGCATCTCGAACTGCTCGCGGCTTTTCTTGTCGATGTGCGGCGACCGGTTGACGGTAAACTTTTCGATCCGCGTCGGGAGCGGAACAGGTCCGCGCACGCTCGCACCGGTGCGCTTGGCCGTCGACACGATTTCGCGCGTGGAGGCATCGAGAATCCGATGATCAAACGCCTTGAGGCGGATACGGATATTCTGGCCGTTCATTCGACTTATCCTCAGTTCACGGACTGACAATCAGCCCAAATCTCATTGCTTGCGGTTCGGACCGCCGGTTTTGCAAAATGCGCCGGAAAATCCGGCGCATTTAGCGTTT
>NZ_CFHWAF010000216.1:0-4779 GCF_984452065.1 Hoeflea sp.
CATGGCATGTGCGATCCAGGCTGCATTGCAAGCGCAAACCCTCACACTGTGAGAAATCCGGGCTAGGGAAAAAGGCGCGGAAGTGCTTCTGGGCGGCAAGCAGCGCGGCAATCAAGGCTACTTCTTCGAGCCTACGGTGCTGCGCAATGTCCCCGAGACCGCCGACATCATGCAGGTGGAACCCTTCGCCCGGTTACAGTCATCAATCCGGTCCGGGACTTGGACGATGCATTGGCAAAAGCCAATTCGACACCATTTGGACTGGCTGGATACGGGTTCACGAACCGAGCCGATTATGTGGATGCAATGGTGGACCGAATGGAAGTGGGCAATCTTTCCATCAACACACTTGAAGCCTCGCTGCCTGAAACGCCGTTTGGCGGCGTAAAACACAGCGGCTACGGTCGTGAGGGTGGCACGGAAGATTTGCACCACTACATGGAAGTGAAAAACGTGATGCACTCGCTTGAGATCGTATAAGTTGCCGACGATCCTGTAAGTTTTTTGGGCTTCCGGCGAGACGCCCGGCGTCTCCTTCCGTTGCGGCGAAAAGATCGCACCATCAAACTCTGGGATCAAACACCTAGCGCTGAATCAGACTGGGTAGCCAGAGTGCAAGGCCCGGAAAGACCATCAGCAGAATGACCACGCAGAGCGACATCGCCAGAAAGGGCAGTACGGACATAACGATTTGTCCCAGCGTAGTGCCCTTGGGCGCAGCGCCCAGCATCACGAACAGCAGCAGCCCGAAGGGTGGTGTTGCCAAGCTTATCTCCAACACCAGCAACATCAGCACACCGAACCAGACCGGATCAAATCCCAGACTTGAGACCAAAGGAAGATACAGCGGCACCGTCAACAGGATCATGCTGACCTGATCGATGAAACAGCCGAGCAGCAGCGTAAGGCCGATCATTCCCAGCAGAACCACATAGGGCGCAACATCTGCCGACAGGATCAGCGCTGTAAGCCCGCGTGACGCGCCCGAGAAGGACAGGATCTGCGAAAAGGCCAAAGAGCCTGCGACCACGAAGATCGTCAGGGTCGAGAAGATCAGGGTTTCGCGCAAGGCGGTAACCAGGCTCTGGCGCGAGAGCGAGCGATAGGCTGCTGCGGCGATCAAAGTGGCAAGCACACCAAGGGCCGCGCTTTCCGTCGGGGTTGCAATCCCGGCGATGATAGAGCCGACGACCACCGCGAAAATACCAAGCAGGGGCACCACGTCGCGGAAGAACGGCAGCCAGCGTTCCTTTAGGGTCATTTCAGGCACGTTATAGGCAGGTGCCAGCGACGGATTGATCAAGCAGCGCACAACGACATAGCAGAAATAGAAAGCCGCGAGGATCAGAGCCGGAATGATCGAGGCAATCAGAAGTTCGGCAATCGGAATCCGGGCCACCGATCCGAACAGAACCGCCAAAGCGGAAGGCGGGATCAACATCGCAATGCCGCCCACGGCGACAATGGGTCCGATGGCAATCGCAGGCTTGTAGCCGCGTTTCAGCATCTCCGGCAGAAGCGTCGAGCCGAGCATCGCTGTGTTGGCTATTGTGCTGCCCGAGAGTGACGAAAACACCGTGCCTCCCAGAATTGCCAGAATGGACAGACGGCCTGGCACTCGTGCAATCAGACGATCCATGGCTGTGATGGCCCGCCCCGCGACACCGGTGTGAAACATCACCTCACCCATCAGGATGAAGAGCGGGATCGGCAAAAGGGAGAAATTCTGCACACCGTCGACCATGGAGCGCACCAACTGCATCAGCCCCGGATCGCCGCGCATAAACAGGATTGCCCCGATGATGTTAGTGCCAAAGAATGCAAAGGCCACAGGCAGGCCCGACGCAATCAGAGCAAGCAGGATGCCGACAAGGAGGCCGAAGGCCCAATACCACTCCATCCTTAAACCTTCGCGCGTGTGTTCATGAGAAAGATCAGGGTCATTAGTCCGAAGGTCACCGGCGGTACCGTGAAGAGCCACCATTGTGGATAGATCAACATCTTGAAGACCTGCGTGCCCGCTGCATAGGAGGCGATCAGAACTCGAATGGCGTAAAAGCAGATCACGGCGCTAATCAACGCCCCGGCAAGATTGACGAGACGTTGCACGGCGCGGCGAAGGCGTGCCGACAGGCCCTGCACCACACTGTCAATGGCGATATGCCCGCCCTCGCGCAACACCCATGGGGCCGCAAGAAAGGTCACGAGATACAGCGAGACAGCTGCGACATCGCCGATCCAGGCAATGTTGATGACTTGCAGATAGCGCACCGCCACATCAACGCACAGCAGCGCTGCCATTGCACACAGCAGGATCCCCGCCAGGATGGCGAGGACCTGGGCGATCCGATCAATGAGGCTGTCGACC
This sequence comes from Hoeflea sp., assembly GCF_984452065.1. Classification (NCBI taxonomy): domain Bacteria; kingdom Pseudomonadati; phylum Pseudomonadota; class Alphaproteobacteria; order Hyphomicrobiales; family Rhizobiaceae; genus Hoeflea; species Hoeflea sp. The sequence goes on from NZ_CFHWAF010000216.1 coordinate 2,369, forward strand.
ATGGGGTCAATCTGTGGAAACCAGCTTGCGCAAGGCGGGCACATGCTCCGGGCTGCGCTCTGTCAGGAAGCTCCAGTAGGTGTCGTAGGCGGCTTGCGAGAATTCCTCTCCGAGATCAACATATTCGATATCGGCCGCCTTGATCGTTTCGTCTTCCTGAGCATTGCGCTCTTCAAGCCAGCTTGGCCATTGCGTCTCAAGCCACATTGCCTGCTCGGTCAGGCAGCTTCGCGCCTCGTCGGTCATGGAGTTCCAGCGATCCAGATTGGTCAGGATCGAGATCGAGACATTCATGAATTTCGGACCGTGTTGGTACTTCATAAGCTTTTCCCAGCCAAAATCCGCAATCCCCCAAGAGGGCCAGCCGAGCCCGTCCACCACGCCGCGTTCAAGCGCCGTGTAGACCTCCGGCGGGGGCAACTGAACCGTCGTGGCGCCGAGGCTTTGGAAGAAGGTTTCATAGATCGGGGACGAGCGCAGACGTTTTCCGTCAAACCGTCCGTCTTCCGATTTCTCGCCACTCCAGATAAAGAAGCTGATGCCATCGCCATAGGCGGTCAGATATTGCGCATTCATCTTCTCGTTGTGCAGACGGTTGAGATAGTCCCAGGCGCCGTTTTCGCGCTGTTCGGTCATGGGCTTGTCGGCCAGAACCAGGGTGTCGACCTCAATCATGTCACCTTTGTAGTAGGTGCCAGGTCCTGCCATCATATCCAGGACCCCGATCTTCAAGGCGTTCGGTTGTTCAAACGATCCGATGGATTCCGGCCCGGTGATCTCAATCGCCACATGATCGGCACACACGTCGTTGACGTGCTCGACCCAGCGGGTGAAGGGCTGGGCAAAGGCGGCCCGGGGCGGCAGAAACACACCGGCGGTCAGTTTCATTGGTTCGGCCATGGCCGGCGCTGTCAGGGTAAGTGTGGCGATGGTTGCGAGTTGTACAAGGTGTTTCAATGTCATCCTCCCATTTGCTGTTTTATAGGTTGGTGCTGTTTTATAGGTTGGCTTCATGTGGCCAGATGAGTCGTCATATCCTTCATGAAATCTGCTCGGTTTGAGCCCGTGGGGTAGCTGCGCACATAGCTTTCGGCGATTAAGGCGCGGTAGAAGAGATGCGCGCGAAGCCGCGCCCGAGAGCCGTCCTTGGCGTCACGTACAAAGATTTCTTCCATGAACGCCATGCGCGCGGCGTCAACTTCCTCAACGAATTTGCGTGCGACCTGATCGACCAGGGCTCACGAGCGGATCGCAGCGTCATACCGGCCAAGCCGTTCCGACATGACCAACCCGATAAGCCGGGCCAGACGATCGCCGAGCGGCGCGTCCAAACCGCGAATAGCTTCAAAAACCGGCGCGTTGAGCACGTCGAGCCAATAGACAAGGGCTTCGGTCTTCAACGCGTCGAGATCACGGAAGAACCAGTAGAAGCTGCCCTTTGAGACATTGATCTGACGGGCGAGAGGTTCGACCCGCAGCGCCTGCACGCCATCCCGTGCGATCATATCGAGGGCGCCGGTAATCCAGATGCGTGCGCCGTCGCGGTCGGTGCGTGAAAGCCTCTTAGCTGCCGCCACGTTCTTTGTCCCGGATGGATTTGACACGGTCCTGTCGCGCCTTCAGTTCAGCATCGGCCGGGCTGTCTTTTGCGGCAGTCAATGTTTCGGTCTGGCCGTTACACCAGAAAGGGCGCTTAATCTGGTCATTAAGTCGCGGCTGGTCGTCCTGCTTGCAAAAGACGGTACGGCTGAACCTGTCATTGGGTTGATCGAAGGTCGTGTAGTCGGGGGTCGCCTCGATATGTCGCGACCTGGCAAAACCTTCCACGGCTTCCGGGGCTTTTGCCAGTTCAGGAAACAAGCTCTCCGCCCTACCCGTTTTCGCATCTTCCAGAAGCATTGGATATTTCCAGGTTTCTATACGCTTGCGAATAGCATAGTTTAAGTTTGAAATAAATCTACCCCTTGCGCCATGAGTCTGCACAGACGAGGCTTCGTTCATGAACAATCTCAAAATACCCTTAGAGTAGCAGGGCTTAGGAACCGCCGGCCCCAAGGCGGACCCGGACAATTGAGCAAGCAAGAACATAAGCACGATCGATCATCTCTCGCGGAAAGCGCGATGGAACGAGTCTGTGATCGGCTTGGCGAGATATTGCAGGAAGGTGCGTTCTTCCGTGGCAATGAGCACTTCAGCCGGCATGCCGGGATAAATCTGGCGGGAAGCGATTTCCGTCGGCAAATCGTCTGTAATGGCCAGTCGGGCAGCAAAGTACTCCCGGCCCGCCGCTTTATCCTGCAACCTGTCCGGTGACAGGAAGACTACCGATGCCTCCACCTGCGGCGTCATGCGTGCGTTTAGTATCCACGTCTTGGAGCAAACCCCTCGTCTTCAGACGAGAATTCTTCAGT
>NZ_CFHWAF010000217.1:0-2114 GCF_984452065.1 Hoeflea sp.
GCTGCGCGCAATCAGATCGATCGCGTCCCGCGTGCCGGCGGTGATCACGATCTGCTCGGGGCTGCAGGCGATGCCGCGCCAGGCCGCCAGATGATCGGCGATGGCGACCCGCAGCGCAGGCCAGCCAAAAGGGTCCTGATGGGCGAGCAAGGCCGCATCGGGCTGGCGCCAGGCCTTGTCGAACGTTCGTGCCCATTGCCGGTGCGGGAACAGCGACAGGTCCGGCAGGAAGGTTTGAAAGGGCCGACCCTCCGGCGCATGAGGCATCACGAAGGGCTTGTCGGCACCGCTGCCCTGACCGCGCCCATGCCGCAGCACCGTGCCATCCGGCAGGTCGGCGGTGACGAAGACCCCCGAGCCCTGTCGCGTCTCAATGTAACCCTCGCTTTGAAGCTGATCCATCGCCGTCACCACGGTGACACGGGAGACGGACAGTTCGGCGCTGAGCTTGCGGCTCGACGCAAGTTTGCTGCCGGTGGGGAGCCGCCCGTTCAGGATCAGCCGCCGCAACTGATCGGCGAGTTGCGCGTGAAGCGGCGTCTTTGCCTCCCGGTCAAGCGAAACCGACAGCAGGGACGCCTCGGCCGCTGTGCGTTTCGCCTGCAAGTGGTTTCCTCCATGTTTCCCAACTGGACTTATTCAATATCCTTGTATTGGCCATTTCTCCAGTCCTGTTAGCGTCGTATCAGCAAGGCTGGAGATTTTATGACGAGCCGGGGACAATGACTGCACAACCATATTCAGACCGCGTCCGCGTGCGGCGTCACCATGAGCGTGGCCACTACGACAGGACGGCGATCCACGCCGTCCTCGACGCCATGCCGATGTGCAGCGTCGGCTACATCATCGACGGCAGGCCCTATGTCACGCCGACGCTGCAATGGCGCGAGGGCGAGCATGTCTACTGGCACGGTTCCTCGGCGAGCCGCATGTTGCGCAGCGTCGATCACGCCGAGGTCTGCCTGACGGTCGCGAGTTTCGACGGGTTCGTCCTTGCCCGCTCAGGGATGAACCACTCCGTCAATTCGCGCTCGGCCATGTTGTTCGGAACGGCGCGCAAGGTCACCGATACCGAGAAGAAGGAACGGCACCTCCAGCGCTTCGTCGACGGCCTGTTTCCCGGCCGCTGGGACATGCTGCGCCCCATAACGCAGCAGGAACTGAAAGCCACGACCCTGATGTTCATGCCCATCAAGGAGGCCTCCGCCAAGATCCGGACCGGCCAGCCGCTCGACGATGACGACGACTACGCGTTGCCGATCTGGGGCGGCGTGCTGCCGGTGCGGATGGAGGTGCTGCCGCCCGAACCCGATCCGCGCAACCTTGAAGGCGTCGAAATGCCGGGGCACGTCTCCGCGTTCAAGTTCGGGTGATGCCGCGCCACCAGCGCCGGCGGCTCAGCCATAAGCGGGCCAGACGATCCTGATGGGCGTCATCGCACTCGACGCCACGGCCCTGATACTGGTCGGCTTCGGTGCTTTGCTGGCGGGCTTCACCACCGGGCTGACGGGCTTCGGCACCGGACTGGTCGCGTCCGGCGTCTGGTTTCATGTCCTGCCGCCGGAGACGGTGCCACCGCTTGTGGCGCTGTCGTCGGTTGCCGCGCAGCTGGTCGGCCTGATCGCGGTCCGCAAGGCCTTTGACTGGCGCCGCGCCTGGCCGTTGCTTGCCGGTGGCGCGGCGGGCGTTCCGATCGGCGTCGCCACACTTTCGGCTGTCTCGCCTTTGCTGCTTCGCACCGTCATCGGCGTGTTTCTGTTGGCCTATGCAATTATCGACCTATTCGGCCGTTCCTGGCTTAGGGTCCCCAGCCTCAAGAGCAGGCCGGCCGATGGCTGCATCGGGCTCGGCGGCGGCTTTCTGGGCGGCTTTGCCGGGCGCTCCGGCCCGCTGCCGCTCATCTGGCTACAACTCACCGACCACAACGCCACCGCCGACGCGCACCGCGCCATCTATCAGCCCTTCAACCTTGTCATTCTGACGCTCGCCGTTATCGGCATGGCGGTCGCCGGGCAGATCACGGCGGATGTCCTGTTGATCGCCGCGCTCTGTCTGCCGGCGACGCTGCTCGGATCGTGGATCGGCGCGCGGCTCTACAAGCGGATTTCGGCGAA
>NZ_CFHWAF010000217.1:2214-4567 GCF_984452065.1 Hoeflea sp.
CAGTACGCTCTCCATGAAAATGGCCGACCAGGTCTGGACAGCCATTTCCTGAAACGCGCCAAGCGCGGCAACGATCCCAACCATGAGCAAAAGACCATAGGATCGAAAACCACCAGCGGCTTGCTCCGCTCCATCGGCGCTCGCCATGGGTTGCGGCCCCATTGCAGCCGCTGTCTCAATCAAAGCCGCACCGACCAGAACGGCGCAAACGCACAAGAAGATCAGCTCCAGGCCGATGCCACTTTCTCGAGCCAAACCCGCGATTGGACTCGCGACGACGTATGCCAATGGGAACATCGCGTGTGCACGGTTGAATAGTCGTCCGACACCGCTGCGCTCGATCTCCGACACGCGCAAATTCAAAGCCACATCCGACGCCCCCGAAGCGGCACCCGCCAGTAAGAACGCAACGGTCAAGCTAATCAGATCGGTTGACTGGCTGAGTGCCAGAGCGGCGATTGCAAAGAGCGAGAGAGAGGCCAGCAATACCCGCCGGATCAATCTCATTGGAAGCCTGCTAAGGAAGACCATGGCTGGCACCGCGCCCGCCGTCATCACGACGAGAAGCAGTCCGAAACCTCCGGCATCCAATCCGCTGAGGTTCATGATCGCCGGCGTTGCGGCCGCAAACGCGCCCCAGAAAACACCTGTAGCGCTGTAGGCGAACATGACCGAGAGCGTTGGGCTGACCTTGGGCAACTACGCGGCCTTCCGCGAGCTCAATAACCCGAGAGCCGCCAGGCACCATTCAAGAAGGCCGAGCACGACGAGCGCCAGCAGAAGCATCTGGACGCCATGGGTCGCGATCACCCAGCCGCCCAGGAACGGCGCGCCGTAAAGACCGAGAAAATAGGCAAGCGGGAACACCAGGAGAGCCGGCGCCGCCAATGCCTGCTGTTCGATGTTGGCGACGATACCGTTGAGCACCGAATAGGTCAGACCGTATCCGACAGCGAACAGGACCGTCGTCGCGCCGTAGACAAGCGGCGATTGCGGAACCAGCACCCAGGACAGGAGTGCCGCGGCCATCAGGCCCAGGAGTACAAGAACCGTCGGATAGGGCGGCTGCCGTCCGATATGTGCGGCAAGGCTCAATCGCGCCGCGACCACAGTGACCACGAAGACGGCGAAGAACAGGGCATAGTCGACGCCGATCGCTTCGGAGATCGGTGCCTGAAAACTCGTCAGGCAACCAAAGATGCCGCCCCCGATCGCGATCATGATGGTCGGCAGGGCGGCGCGGCTTCTGAAGACCCCGAAGAGCACCGCCAGAGTGAGGGAAGTCGAGCTGTTACCGGCCCGGCGATCGGATTGGACGAGCAGCAGCGCCAGTCCCGCACCTGTCAGCGACAGGCAAGCCGCGATGGCAAACACACCGGATATCGAAAGGCCAACCGACTCCAGTCCCCGACCAAGAACCGGACCCAGCCCGATGCCCAGCATCATCAGGCCGGAGACGATCGTGAGGTATTTGACCCGATCCTCGGGAGACGCGCGGCTGATCGCCAGCAGCGGTGTCAGGAGATAGAACACCGCCCAGCCAGCCCCGAAGCCGAACCCGACCGGGATCAGCATCGGGGAAGCATTGGACGCGATTGCCATCGCAACGAACGCCGTGGCCTGCGCGCCACCGGCCATGGCGATGCTCCCGGCGCGGCCGACGCGATCCGCCAGATGGCCGCTCAGCCAGCCTGTGAGCAAGGCCGCGACCATCCCGATGCCCAGGACCAGCCCGACGAACGCTTCGTCACCACCAATCTCGGCGACGCGCAACGGCAACAGGAACGTCATGCCGTAGGCTGTCGAATGCGTCACCGTCAGCGCACCGATGAGCGTCAAATCCCTCCTGTTCAATATGCCGGCTCCGACCATTCCATCGGTGGACCCTTGCTCAAAGACTGGATACAAGAAAATATCCAGTTCGACTGAAATCAAGCAGTCCAGTGACGCAAGCATGACGAGACGCCGTGGCGGCCTCGGCCCGATGCTGGTCGGGCCAAGCCGCTCTTCAGCGGCCGACCGATCAGGGAGCCAATGATGTGACGCAGAAACGTAAAGTCCCGATCGCGGCGGCCATCGCGCTGGTCGTCAAGGACGACCAGATCCTGCTGGTCCGCCGCGCGAACCAACCGGATGCGGGACGCTGGGGCTTTCCCGGCGGCAAGATCGAGTTCGGCGAGACGGTTCTCGCGGCGGCGGAGCGGGAGCTGACGGAGGAAACCGGCATTCAGGGCGAGGCCCTGCGCGTGCTCACCGCCGTCGAGGCGTTCGACCGGGACGAGGCCGATGATCTGCGCCAGCACTTCATCCTGATCGGTGTGCTGTGCCGCTGGCTGTCGGGCACGCCGGTTGC
>NZ_CFHWAF010000218.1:0-4554 GCF_984452065.1 Hoeflea sp.
GCCAACCTATCGCACCGGACGGGCCGCGCTGGCCATCGTCACCGCCGTCCTGGCCCTGTCGCTGGGCGATGCGGTCATCAAGGCGACGGGCCTGTCTCTCCCGCTCTGGCAGATGTTCGTGCTGCGCTCGGCCCTGGCTCTCCCGGTCCTCTTGTGGCTTGCGCGGCGACGAGGCCCGATCGCGTTCGGCTCGCTTCTCTGGGCCATGGTGCGGAGCGTATTGCTGGTGCTCATGTGGCTCAGCTACTACATGGCCCTGCCGCTCATGCCGCTCTCGCTGGCCGCGGCGACCTGTTACACCGCCCCGATCCTGATCACCGTCATCGCCGCGCTTGTCGCCCGCCGCTCGCCAGCACCGCGCGTGCTGCTTGCGATCGCGCTCGGGTTCGGCGGCGTCATCCTCGTGCTCCGGCCGGACACGTCCGGTTTCCAGATCGCTACCTTGCTGCCGCTGCTTGCGGCCTTCCTCTACGCCAGCGCGATGGTGCTGACCTGGGCCAGATGCCGCGACGCCGATCCGTTCGCGCTGGCGCTGACGCTCAATGTGGCCTTCATCATAGGCGGGGTGATGCTGGGACTGTTCTCCGGCCGGGATGGCTCCTTCGTCTTCGGGCCATGGCAGCCCTTGGACGCGATGCTCATTGGCATCACCGCCGCTCTGGCCATGGCAACCCTGATCGGCAGCGTCGGCGCGGCCATCGCCTATCAGAACGGTCCGCCGACAATGGTGGCCGCGCTCGACTACAGCTATCTGGTCTTCAGCCTGATCTGGGCGGTCCTGTTCTTCGGCGAGCGGCCAGACGTGCTGACCCTTGCCGGCATTGTCGTCATCGCCGGCGCCGGCATCCTCGCCCTGCCGCAGAGTGAGAAAGCGCCGAAGCCTTAGCCTGTCCCGGACCTGACCCTGCTGTTCACAACCCATTGGTTGGAACCGTCAGTCGCCCTCGACGGCCGCCGGTATACGGATTATCTATAATTTCATGTCGATCGCGAAAGACGAACCCCTTGCTGTCAAGATCAGCCGCGAACTGGCCGCCCGCATCATCTCCGGCCGGATCGAGGCCGGTGCGCGGCTGCGTCAGGACCATATCGCCGAGGAGTTCGGCGCCAGCCATGTGCCGGTGCGCGAGGCGTTTCGCCGCCTGGAAACCCAGGGGCTGGTCGAGAGCGAACCAAGGCGGGGCGTGCGCGTCGCCGGTTTCACGCCGGACGAGGTGCGCGAGGTCGCCGAAATGCGTGCGGCGCTCGAAGCGCTTGCCCTGCGCAACGCCGCGCCGCACCTGACCCGGGCCATTCTCGACGCGGCCGAACAGGCCAACATCGCCAGCGACCGCGCCCAGGATGTCCATGCCTGGGAAGAGGCCAATCGCCGTTTCCACCGCCTGATCCTGGCGCCCTGCGGCATGCCGAGGCTGCTGCGCGCCATCGACGATCTGCACACGGCCAGCGCCCGGTTCCTGTTCTCCGGCTGGCGCGCCGAATGGGAAAGGCCGACCGACCGCGATCACCGGGCGATCCTTGCCGCGCTGCGCGCAGGCGACGCGGAGGATGCGGCGACCTTGCTTGCGTGGCATGTCCGGTCGATCGACCACGCGCCGAAGCGGCGCGCGCAGGCGCGCTGATCGACGCGGCCCCGTCCGCGCCGGCAAGGTGCGGTGCCCCCTTCCAGACCAGTCCAAATCGGTCCCTTGATCGTGCGCTCTTGCAACGGGCCTGAAAGTGTGGATTCCTTTAGCGATAGAAATGCAAAATTATCTATAATTTGAAAAGGAACCCACCCATGACCGCCCCTGCCGCCACGCTGAAACCCGGCTTCAGTCCGATCGATCTGCAAAACCGCTCCGTTAGCTGGAAAGTCGGCGCGATCGTCCTTGGCAGCCTCTTTCTGACGCTCTCCTCGTTCATCGAAGTGCCGATGGTGCCCGTCCCGGTGACGATGCAGACATTCGCCGTCGCGCTGGTGGGGGCGCTCTATGGCTGGCGGCTGGGCGGCATCACCATCGTCACCTGGCTGATCCAGGGCGCGATTGGGTTACCGGTGCTGGCGGGCGGCGCGGCGGGCGCCCATCACTTTGTCGGGCCGACGGCCGGCTATCTCTTCGCCTTTCCCGTTGCCGGCATGGCGATGGGCTGGCTGGCCGAGCGCGGCTGGAACGGACGCAGGCCCTTCCTCGCCTTTGCCGGCATGCTGATCAGCAACGCGCTGTGCCTCGTCCTCGGCGCGGCCTGGCTCGCCGTGCTCATCGGCGCCGAGCAGGCGGTCATGGCCGGCATCGTGCCTTTCCTGACCGGCGCTGTGCTGAAGGCCGCGCTCGGGGCGGTCACGCTCGCGCTGATGACGCGCCGCACCAAGCGTAGCAACGGATGACAATACGCCTGCGCCCGCATCATCTTCTGTGCGTGCTGACCTATGTTGGCCGGGGGTACAGCCCCGCCTTCACCGCCAACATGACGCGGATCGCACAGCGCCTTGGCGCGGGCGAGGACATCGAACTTGTGGCGGGGCCGGACGATATCTGCGCCCCGCTGCTGGGCAACCCCGACCCGCACTGCCACCGCCCCAGCGTTGTCGAGCGGGACCGGGCGGCGGCACGCGATCTGAGCGACCTGCTTGGCCTTGACGTCCGAACCGGCGCGCATCTGGTGCTGGACGATGAGGTCATCGGCCGCCTGCGCGCGGCGTTCGCCTCCCACCAGATCCGCTCGGCCTGCACCGGCTGCGAATGGGTCGATCTTTGCGGCTCCATCGCAGCACAGGGGTTTGACGGCGCCGTCCTGCAAAGCAGCCGCTTGCGATCCAACGCATAGCAGGCGTCTAGGTTGCCTAATCGCCACCAGACAGAATATCGAGCCCGGACAGGATCTCCGACGCCGGCACACTGATCGCGCCTGACGCCGTCCGGTCGGGTTTGGCGGCGAGCCACTCGCCGACGAGGGCATAGCCAAGCCTGTAGCCGGCCCAGCGCGGGTGACGGCCGGCCCCGAAGAACCAGGCGTTGTGATCGTAGCGCGGCGCGTCCAGTTCGCCTTGCGACGCCCTGATAACCGTGCCGAGTTCCGTCCCTTCGAGCGCCTGTTCCCAGGGTTCGGGTGGCGAGGCAAACAGTTGGGCGACGAACTGCCCGGCCAGCCCTTCGCTGACCAGCGCTTCACCGAGCGTCGCACCATAGCCCACCGTCTCCCAGCGCAACGCATGGTTCAGTTCGTGAGCGATCATCCGCGCAAGCGATTCACCAAGATTGTCCGCGAGCCGTGGATTGTCCGGATCGAGCGTGAGGAAGATCGCACCGGGGTAGAAGGAATGCCCGACATGACCGGTCTCCCGGATGCCGCGCCCGGGCACGGCCGAGACGACCAGATCGAGCGACGGCAGGGTAACGACCGGTGCGGCGCGTCGGCGCACATCGGCCACCGCGGCTTCCACCGCCACGATATAGGGAGTGACTGCGCCGCGCGCGTTCAGCCAGTGAAGGGTCCAAGGGGCATTGTTGGGTTGTTCCGACATGACATCACTATGGCGCACGCCCGTTCGGGGCGCCAGCCGAACGACTGCGGCTTGGCCGATCAGCAACGCGTGCTTCGGAAAAGCCAAAAAACGCGGATCGCTCAGCCGAACCGTTCGTTTGGGCCGTTGGATCGGAAATTCTCGATTCCCTCGCCGATCAGCTTGTTCAAGTCGCCGGCAGAACGAATTTCGATGCATCTCGCCGTGGCTTGCCCAAGTGCCATGGCGTCACGATCCTTGGCGCCGAACACGCTGTCGTACCGAAGCGTCCACCAAAGACGTTCACGCCGCAGCCCGTCACGGCGCAGCACGCGATAGAAACGCAACCATCGAGGCGGCAGCAGCCAAATGATGGCATGCGCCCGACGCGCCCTGTCGGCATAGGTCCGGCTGTTGCCGCCCTCGATGATCCACCTGTCCCGGGCAGCCAAATCGCGCACCAGATTGTCGATGTCATCGGCCGGCCGCATGCCCCCGTCCGGGTCCCATACCGCATCGTCGACCGAATGGACCGGCAGATCCAGGCTTTCGCCAAGCCGCCGCGCCAGCCACGTCTTGCCTGAACCCGGTCCACCGATGATCATGATGCGAGAGAAGGTCATGCCGAACGATAGCACCCGCAATGGGACGCGAGTGAGGACATCGCTGGAGCGCGGGACCGCACGACAACCATAGTGCTTGAACCGACGCGCAAGCCTGCACAGCCGGCTCCAACGCCTCAGACAAATGTCTCAGCAGCAAGCACCGCACCCGGACGGCATATTCTCCGTTCCCGCTGCCTCACCGACATTCGCGCCGCGGCCGAGAAATGTCCGCTCCGAGAGATAGAACGCCGCAAAGGCGTCGTCGAAATCCTCTGAAACCGACCGGTCCGCTAACCCAGTCTCCATCAACGCGTCTTGCCATGCCTTGATCTTCGGATAGCCAGCCAGAAAATCATAGCCGGAATGCCGTTCAATGATCTCGGCGCGGTGCAGCAACGGCAGCCAGGCGATATCGACATTACCAAGCCGATCGCCATTGAAATATGGCCCGCCATCAAGCTGCTT
>NZ_CFHWAF010000219.1:0-4481 GCF_984452065.1 Hoeflea sp.
GTGGCGTCCGTGCCGCCAGGCGCGCGGGGTGTCACATATCTGCCTTATCTGAGCGCCGGCGGAATCATCGCGCCCGTCGTCTCCGCGCGTGCCCGCGCGCAATTTTGCGGCCTGCACGCGGGCCATGACCAGGCGTGCCTGTTGCGTGCCGCCTATGAAGGCGTTGCTTTTGCCATCGCCGATCTGCTCGACCTTCTGCAACTCGATAAGAAGGCCCCCCTGACACTCGTGGGCGGGGGCAGCCGCAGCACCCTTTGGTGCACGATGATTGCCGACATAACCCGGAGATCGGTTCAGTTGCCGCAGGCCGATGAGCTTGGTGCGCTCGGTGCCGCGCTTTTGGCTGCGACCGCGCTTGGCAAATACGACAGCGTCATTGCGGCGTCGACCGCCGCGCGCCGGTATCGCGCCATCCACACCCCCCGGCCGGGTGCGGACGCCGTCTGGTCCGAGCCGCGCTCCCGGTTTATCGACTACCGGGACAGACTCCTTCGCGAGGCCGGCGATCAACAGACGCAATTTTAAGGAGACGAACATGACAAACTTGCCAGCAGAACAGATATCCGGGGTGCGCCAATGACGTCGATCGCCAACCATTACATCGACTCCGTGATCGGCCACCTGGCGGCGCTCAAATCCGGTGCGACGGCCGATGCCATGGCCCGCGCCGCGGAGGCCGTCACCGCGAGCGCCCGCGCTGAAGGTCTGTGCTATGTTTTCGGCACCGGCCATTCGCACATGATCGCCGAGGAAGTCCACTATCGGGCCGGCGGGCTCGCGCTTGCCGTGCCGATCTTGGCGACGGTAACAATGCTGCATGAGAGCGCACTTGTCTCGACCGTGATGGAACGCACCGAAGGCATTGTTGAACCTATTTTCAGCCGATACGATATCACGCCCATGGACACGCTGTTCGTTGTTTCGAATTCAGGTGTCAATGCGGCGCCGGTCGAAGCCGCATTGATCGGCCGCGAGATTGGCTGCACCGTGGTGGCCATTACGTCGTTGGCCTACTCAACTGCCGCCGCGGGAGGACGCCAGCGACTCGCCGACGTCTCCGATATCGTTATCGATAATGGCATTCCACCGGGCGATGCTCTTGTGGACGTGGGCGATAATGGCCTGAGATGCGCGCCGGCCTCGACCGCGGTCGCCGCGACAATCATCAACGCCATTTTTGCCAAGGTTGCGGAAAACCTTGCCGACAATGCGGACGCGCCCGTTTATGTCAGCGCCAATATGCCGGGTGCCAAGGCCCACAACAAAGCGCTCGCCGGCCGCTACCGCAAACGAAATCCGCATTTGTGATCGCCCGGCCTGCGGCTTCTCGTCAATACTGATTGAGACCAATCGTTTGGATCGGCGAGGACGACCAACTCCGCCGCCTCAACCTGCTGACGCCGCGGAAGGTGCGCGAGGGTATCGCGGAGGGCGAACCTTTTGCCTCAGCCTGCCGCTGGACCGACCGGGCGGCAATGCGCTCAATCCGCGCCGGCTTCCGCCGAAAATCCGCGCCACGGTGCGCAACGGCCGGGCCAACTTCAACCATGCGCAAGAACGTGAGGAGCCCGGATACACGGATGTCGTCTGCGACGACTCCGTCCATCTCTACAGCCAGTATTCGACGCAGCGGGACAGCCTTGCCCATGCCGGCAGCCTGTTCGACGCCGACGGAGATGGCGAGCCCGAGATCGTCTTCTACAACGGCTACCGGGCAACGGATTCCCGGGCAGCACACCACTCAAGTCAACTGGTCGTCGCGAGACCTCCTCGCTCTGCGATCCGCGTGCGGCCACGGCCCGACAACTCACATCTAGGCAAATCGAGATGATGTCGTATATTTGACCAATGGAGGAGATGGTTGGAACCGGCGCACGTCGCAGATTGGCAATAGCGAAGCTCGCTGCGGGCGCTGTCGTCGTTTTGTTGATCGGCGCCACGATTCTCCCGTCGGTCCAACGGTATTTCCTGCATCGCGCCGGCGGCGAAGGTGAAGCGACGTTGCGGATCGTGGTGGAAGGCCTGCGCGGAACGCTGGAGAGGTTCAAACCCCTTCCTCAGCTCATCGCAGAACGTCCGATCCTCATCGATCTCCTCGAAAACCCGACCAATCAGGGCATTCTTCCGTTCGTGAACGAGCAGCTGCGCCTGAGCGCCATGACCCTTGGGGTATCGGATGTCTACCTCATGGACATAACCGGCACAACGGTCGCAGCGAGTTCCTATCGCAAGGAGCTTTCGTTTGTGGGTCGGAATTTCGAATACAGGCCCTATTTCACCCAGGCCCTGGAAGGCGGGCTGGGTCAGTTCTTTGCACTGGGGGTGACCTCGAGCGAACGCGGATATTTTTTCGCGGCACCGGTGCTGAAAGGCACCCGCATCGTCGGTGTCGTTGCGGTCAAGTTCAACGTCGATCCGTTTGAGGATGCCTGGCGTGGTGGCGCAAGCGACATAATAGTGGCTGATCTTTCAGATGTGGTGTTCATGTCAAACCGCGACGAATGGCGCTTCAGGACGTTGACGCCGCTTGATGATGCGACATTCGCTCGAATCGCCGACACCCGTCAGTACCCGACGGACAGATTGGTTGAGCTACCAAACAGCGCGCATGTCATAAGCGACCGGGCGACGCTGCTGACGGTCGACGGGGAGGACTTTGTGCTCAACGCCACTCTGCTTCCGGAAGTGGGTTGGCGCGTGCTCCACCTGACGCCCGCAGGGCCCGCATACGCCCATGCCCTGGCCGCACTTTCCTTCGCAGGGCTCCTGATCATTCTCGGCACACTCGTCGCAGCCATCCTCAGGGAGCGTCGAGCGCGCTCGATCGAACGTGCCGAGGAGGAACGCCGTACCATGGAGGTGCTGGAGACCAGGGTTGCACAGCGCACAGCCGACCTCAATGAGGCAAACACCCGTCTTCACCGGGAGGTTGTCGAGAGAACGGATGCCGAGGCGCGCCTTCGTGAAACGCAAGAGGAGCTCGTCCAGGCCGGCAAGCTCGCGGCACTCGGTCAGATGTCCGCGGCTCTCAGCCACGAAATCAATCAGCCGCTGACCGCTGTGAAATCCAATGCCGACAACGCCATGGCATTTCTCGACCGGGGCCGCCTCGACGACGCGCGCGACAATGTTGGCCGCATTTCGAAGATGGCCGACCGGATGGCGGCCCTGTCAGCGCGTCTTCGAAATTTCGCGCGTCGCCCGCAGGAGAGTGTCGGACCCGTCGACGCCGTTCTGGTCATACACGATGCCATCGAACTGATGGGCTCCCGCATCCGGTCGTCAGGAGCGACAGTCGAATTTGCGCCCGCCGATGGTCCGCGTTGGGTCGTGGGCGGGCGCCTGCGTCTGGAACAGGTCATGATCAACCTTCTGTCGAATGCAATCGATGCCACGGAAGGATCGCCGCGGCCCGAGGTGCTGGTGGAGATAGCAGCGCCGATTGAAGGCCGAGTTGAAATCCGGGTTTCGGACAATGGCCAAGGCCTGAGCGACGAGGTGATGCCGCTGCTCTTCGATCCGTTTTTCACGACCAAGGACCCGGGTAAGGGCCTGGGCCTCGGCCTGTCGATCTCTTTCAATATCATCGAGGATTTCGGCGGACGCATGAAGGCCGAAAACCGCTCGCAGGGCGGCGCAATCTTTATCGTCGATCTCGCCGCAGCGGACGCGCCGGCAGATAGTGCCGATCTGGCCGCAGAATGACCGGCACCGTATTGTTCGTCGATGATGAAGAGGAGCTACGCAGGGTCGCGGGGCAAACGCTTGAACTGGCGGATTTGACGGTATCGCTTTTTACGCATGCCGAGGAAGCGCTATCACGGGTCAGCCGCAATTTTGAGGGAATTCTGGTCACGGACATCCGCATGGTCGGCATGGACGGTCTCGCACTGATGCGGCGATGTCTCGAAGTGGATGCCGAGTTTCCGGTGATACTGGTGACAGGCCATGGCGACATCGACCTTGCGGTTCAGTCGATGCGCGACGGGGCCTACGACTTTATCGAGAAACCCTATGAACCGGCCCGGCTTGTCGAAACGGTTCGCCGCGCGCTCGACAAACGCAGGCTGACAATTGAGAACCGGGATCTGAGGAGCCGGATCGGCGGGCGCGACTCGATCGAGGCGCGCCTGGCCGGACGGTCGGAGGTTATGATCGCGCTGCGCCGGCAGGTGCACGCGGTGGCCGCGACTGAGGCCGATGTGCTCATCACAGGAGATACCGGTGCCGGCAAAGAGGTGGCCGCGCGTGCAATCCATCGCGCGAGTTCGCGGTCGCAACAGCCTTTCGTTGCGATCAACTGCGCGGCGCTGCCCGCCGAACTGATCGAAAGCGAACTGTTCGGACACGAAGCCGGAGCATTTCCCGGAGCTGTGCGCGCGCGCTATGGAAAGTTTGAGCATGCCCGCGGCGGGACGCTGTTCCTCGACGAGATCGACAGCCTGGCCCTGCCGCTGCAGGCAAAGTTGCTGCACGCCATT
>NZ_CFHWAF010000220.1:0-4423 GCF_984452065.1 Hoeflea sp.
GGCTTCCATCATCGTCCCCCGGATAGTAGCTGACATCGCCGACATCCGGATCGCCGTCGACCAGATCGCCGGCCCGCATCGGCCTGCCGAAGAAGTCGATCTTCATCCCCGGGTCGTAATGCGGCGAGGCGGGGGCAAGGAAGCCAGTCGGGGAGGGCGCCGACGGCGGATCAATGGCGCGTTCACCCCTTTGCGGCGCAGGGTAGACCCGCGGCACATAGGCATAGATCGACCTCGATTTAGGCGAATAGAAGAATGTACCGTCATCCAGTTCGATGCGCTTGAAGGCATGCCCGTCCTCACGCACGATCGGGGCGTTGTCGATCGCCTTGTGGTCCACGGCGATTTGCCATTCGCCACCCCTGCCGTCGCGGATATTGAAGTAGTGCGCCTCATCATCGACCAGATAGGAGGGGTCCGAAGGATCGACGGTGAAGCCCCGCAAGGTGATCTCCGAGGGATTCCGGCGGGGCAGGCGATCCCCTTTTTCAAAGTTCTCGGTGAGCGCCCGCAGGCGACCGGTCTTTTGCGGATTGAGCATTTCGTCGAAGCGGTCCGGATCAACGCCGCGCCCGGTCGCGAAGCGGCGCGCCTCTTCAATCAGCAAGTCGAAGGTGAAATCTTCTTCGCCATGGCGCTCGGCCATGTGGCGGGCAAAATCCGCTGCCAGATCACCGGCCGGCTCGCCGACGGCAAGACTGCCTGCCACGCCAGCGACAACGCCTGTCGCAAGGAGTGCCCAGGGGGCGAGGGTAACACCGACAGCGCCGGCGAGCACGGTAGCGGCTCCAACCGCCGCCGCACCGGCTGCACTCCCACCGACCGTCTCGGACGCAAAACGCACAATGGTCTTGAACGCCTCTTCTTCATTGCCGGCCTTCAGATGGTCCCGAACCTCCCTGGTAACAAGGCCGATCTCGGCCACGTTGGCCGCGCCTCCGAGCCTTCGTACGGTCTCTTCCAGTGCAACGCCACTGATGCCGACGATGCCGAGATTCTTTCCCTCTTTTGCCGTAAAGACGCGCCTGCCGTCTTGTATTCTGATCGCCTTCCGCGCCTTCCCAATATAATCCTCGAGCAGTTCCAGCTTGAGTTTCTCGACGCGCTCGGGTTTCTTCCGGCCCATCTTGGAATTGGCCTCGGCCTTGAGCCTGTCCTTGATTTCCGACAGTCTCAGACCGTATGCGTCCGGCAGGTCGTGTACCGACAAATGATCGAAAACCCCCGCGAGCTGCGCCGTCGTCATTCGCCCGTTGAGGACTTCCTGCACGTAAACCTGGCTGAGGCCCGCGTAGGACGTGTGGTTGGGATTGACGAATTCCTGCTTGACCATTGTGCGATAGTCCGCCCAGTCGGCATCCCGGCCAACCATCGCATAGTGTTGGCGGTCGTGGCGCCTGTCATGCAGAAAGGCAAACGCCGCGATGTCGGATCTTTGCCCCGGCTTGACCGTCTGCCTTGGACATCGGGCAAATTTGTCCCTGACGGATTCAAACGCGCCGTCCTTCTTGAACTGCTGATGTATTGTGGCGCCATTGGCTTTCAGCCACACCTCAACCGCATCGCGTTTACGTTTTGTTCTCATCTCGTTTATAGTTTCGCGCAAGACTATAATATGCGTATGCTTACCCTTGAACGGTCCCAGTGGGTCAAACCCGTCCGGCAAATCAGGAAGATGGGCCAGCTTGTAGAGTTCCTCAAGCGGATTCGTGTCAATAAGAAAGTTCATTGACGGCCTCCCTCGACCCACCTGCTGCCCAGTAGGTATTCAATGGCTTCCTGACCGAAAAGATCATCCATCATGCCATTGCCGCACATTTCAATAACCGCCGCAGGGCGAAGCAGAGCAAAGTCATCGACGCCGGGAAGGTGCTTCATGGCGTACCATTTCATGAAATAGTTCGACACATCGTTCCTCTTGTCATCTTCCTCCGGCCACTCATAGCCGGCTGCTTCCTCCTCCTCAGTCGGCACGCGCAGATTGGCAAAGGCGTCCCACGCCTCAGGCATGGACTGGCAGGTGCGGATGAAGCGGAAACAGTCTTCCAACGTTATCTTCCTGTCGGGATCGGTTTCGAAATAGTAGTCCTCGTGCTTACCCTCGCTAAGGGCCCGCTCTGTGCGTTCTCTCTCCATGCGGACTAGGTCGTCTTCCCACCAGTATCGCTCCCGCCACGGGGTTTGGTCTTCGTCACTCATATCCTGATCCTTTCAGCAGGCGACAGTCGCGCGGCTTTAAGCCGGCGTCGATCATTTCAACCGTGCATTTTATGTGTTCTTATCGAGAAGGAAGTTCATGCCTCACCCCTCTCGATGTAATCGTCATCGAGCATATAATCGATGGCCTCCGGACCGAAGAGATCATCGATCAATCCGTTGCCGTACATTTCTACGACAGCGGCGGGACCCAGCAGAGCGGAGTCGTGGACGCCAGGGTGGTGCTTCATGGCGTACCATCTAAGAAAGTAGTTCGACACATCGTTCCTCTTGTCATCCTCCTCCGACCATTCATAACCCGCCGCTTCTTCCTCTGGCGTTGGCAGGTGGATATTCGCAAGCGAATCCCAAACCTCCGGCATGGATTGGCAGGTGCGGATGAAGCGGAAGCAGTCTTCCAACGTGATCTTCCTGTCGGGATCGGTTTCGAAATAGTGGTCCTCGTCCTTGCCCTCGCTAAGGGCCCGCTCTGTGCGTTCTCTCTCCATGCGGACAAGATCGTCTTCCCACCAGTATCGCTCCCGCCACGGGGATTGGTCTTCGTCACTCATATCCTGATCCTTTCAGCAGGCGACAGGCTCGCCTGCCTCGAAGCCGGCGCCGGCCAATTCAATCCTGCATTGCAGAAGCGTAGTATGGGGAATTCTTTTGTCACTCTCAAGCAAAAAGTGAACAGAAAGGGAACAAGATTACAAATACAGCCGCTCATTCGCCGCGACGCGGCATGAGGGGATGGGACTTTCGGCGGTGTTGAAAGGCTCAGACGTCGCGTGACGACAGGCGCTCCTCCGCCATGCGATCGGCGATCACGTCGGTCGGCGCGGACTCGGCCCGGCGGAAAATGGTCGTCAGTGTTTCGCCGATATTGCGCACGGTGGTTTCAAGGACTTCATCCTCAACATCGTGCAGGGCGAGTGCGATGACGCCGCCGGCATTGATCACATAGTCGGGCGCGTAAAGGATGCCGCGTTCGGCAAGCGCCGCACCATCCCCGGGCTCGGCAAGCTGGTTGTTGGCGGCGCCGGCGACGATGGGCGCGCCAAGCTCGGGGATCGTCACCGCGTTGAGGCCGGCGCCGAGGGCGCAAGGCGCAAAAACATCCACCTCGACCTTGTGCGCGTCCTCGGGGTTCACCGATCCGGCCGAGAAAGCATCGATGGCATTTTGGACGGCCTTTTCATTGATGTCTGAGACAACAAGGTCCGCGCCCGCATGATGCAGAAAGCGGGCAAGGGTGAAGCCGACATTGCCGAGGCCCTGGAGCGAGACCGTGCGGCCATGCAGGTCGTCGGAGCCGAATTTATGGCGCAGGGCGGCCTGGATGCCATTGTAGACGCCGAGCGCCGTATAGGGCGAGGGATCGCCACGATGGGTTTTCGATGTGCCGCGCACATGTTCCGTGGCGCCGCCGATGGATTCCATGTCGGCCGGCGTCAGCCCGACATCCTCGCCGGTTATGTAAAGGCCGCCGAGCGCATCGACCTTCTGGCCGAAGGCGTGCATGAGTTCGGGTGTCTTGTGCAGCTTCGGATCGCCGATGATCACGGCCTTGCCGCCGCCAAAATCGAGCCCGGCCATCGCATTCTTGTAGGTCATGCCGCGTGACAGGCGCAGCGCATCGGTCAGCGCTTCCTGGGTATTGGCGTAGGGCCACATGCGGCAGCCGCCCATGGCCGGACCGAGCCGTGTGTCATGGATGGCGATGACCGTATAAAGCCCGGTCTGCGCATCATGCCCGAAAACAATCTTCTCATGGCCGTCAAATTCCGGATGATCGAAGGCGGTCGTTTCGTCCTGCCTGGATGTCGAGGATGCAAGCTCCATCTGAATTCTCCCGCGGCCCACCGTTGCCGCCGCAATTCACCCGTTGCCCGTCGACTCGAATCAACGGGCTTTCGTTCTATTTTATATGATATCGGCACAAGGCGATTTAAAGCTTGCCATGCGCACGGTTTGGTGATCGCGGTTAACGCCCGGGTGACGGATTATTCATTAAGAACAGAAGTTTAACGAAAAAGACGCAGGGCGAGCCTGCGTCTGTGTTCGGCAAAAGGTTCCGGTCAGCCGTTGCGGCGATTGCCGGAAGCGCGCTCCATGCGCGGCTGTACAGCATTGGGCTGGCTGGCACGCGGCAGGGGTTGCACAGCCCGGGGGCTGCTTTGTTGCGTTTGCTTAGAGTATCCATTTTGGTCAAGTGATCTATTTG
>NZ_CFHWAF010000221.1:0-4395 GCF_984452065.1 Hoeflea sp.
CCGACGCTCGTCATATTGGTCCTCCGCGGCGTACTGCCGGTCCTCTATGTCGTCTTCGTCTCGTTCCACCAGTGGAACCCCTTCGCGGCCAACCCCGAGATCACCTTCAACGGGGCCGACAATTTCCGGCGCCTCGTCTTCGACGAGAGGTTCCTGGCCTCCCTGGGGGCGACCGGCGCCTTCGTCTTCTTCGCCGTCCTGACCCAGCTGGTTCTCGGCTACGCCCTGGCGCAGGCCTTCATGAAGGACTTCCCCGGCAAGGCGATCTTCCGAACCATCCACACCCTGCCGCTGATCATGGCGCCGATCATCGTCGGCTCGGTCTGGAAGCTGATGACGACGCCATCCATCGGAATCATCCCCCATCTGCTGGACAGCTGGTTCGGCTTCGACCTGAATATCGGCAACAGCGCCCTGGCGGCCTTCGCGGTGACCGTTGTGATGGATGTCTGGCACTGGACGCCACTGGTCACGCTCACCCTGATCGCAGCGCTGGTGTCGCTGCCGCCGGACCCGTTCGAGCAGGCCCAGATCGACGGCGCGGGCAGATGGCAGATTTTCTGGCACATCACGCTGCCCATGATCGCGCCGGCGGTCCTGGCGACCCTCTTCATCCGCCTGATGGACGCGCTGCGCACCGTCGACGAGGTGCTCATGCTGACCGGAGGAGGGCCGGGGTCAGCGACGCGGTTCGTGGGCGTGCATATCTTCAAGGAAGTCTTCCCCCGCACCAATTACGGCTACGGCTCGGCGATCTCGGTCATCGTCCTCTACATCACGATCGTCATCTGCTGGGCGCTCTACACGGGCATGCTCGCCCCCCGAAAGCCGCGAAAGGGGTAGAAGAGGATGAAGAAGACCAACCCCTGGCTCCTGGTCCTGATCTGGATCCTGATCAGCTTTCTGACGCTGTTCCCGATCTACTGGCTCTTCGTCATCTCGGTGAAGCCCGCCGTGGACCTGTTCACGACGCCGCAGATCATCCTGCGCGACATCTACTGGCAGAATTACATTGACGTCCTGAACGACCGCACCTTGCGGGAATATATGCTGAACTCGCTCATCATTTCTTCCAGCAACGCGGTGCTCTGCACGATCCTGGGCTTTTTCGCCTGCTATGCCCTGACGCGGTTCAATCTCGGCGGGCGGGAATCGATCTTCTTCTGGACGATCACGAACCGGATGGCGCCACCGGCGGTCTTCCTGCTGCCGCTGTTCCTCTTGATGACCCAGGCCTACCGCATCGGGGACTTCACGCTGCTGGACACGCGTATCGGAATGGTTCTGGTCTACTGCACCTTCAACTTGCCCTTCGCAATCTGGACGCTGCGCCCGACGCTGGACGCCATTCCGCGCGAATTGGAGGAGGCCGCCTATGTGGACGGCGCAAGCACCTGGAAGGTTCTGACCGAGATCGTCCTGCCGCTGTGCCGGCCGGGCCTGGCCGTGACGCTGATCCTGACCTGGATGTTCGCATGGAACGAATATCTGCTGGCGGCGACGCTGACCAATTTCAACGCGCGCACGCTCACCACAGGGCTGTCGGAATATGTCACCACCACCGGCACAGCCTGGGGCACGATGGCCACCATCTCGGTCTTCACGCTCATCCCGGCGCTGCTGGTCTTCGGCCTCGTCCAGAAGCATATCGTGACCGGGCTGACCTTCGGCGCGGTGAAAGGGTGATCCGATGAAGACCGACGGCGAAGACCGGCTTGCCTCCGCCCCGCCGGAAGACCGGCGGGAGCGGGACGCCGCCGTGGAAAGGCAGGGCTTCCTGCCCATCGAGACCAACTGGTTCGACCGTCTGTTCATCGCCGTGGTGATCTGGATCGCCCTGTGCCTGTTCTGGTTCCGCTTCGTCGAGCCGCCGGGCCTGTCGATCTGGATCGCCAACGCCATCGGCATCGCGCTTGCCGCGCTGCTCATCCGCAAGGGGTAGCCGCATGAAATCGCTCGTTCTGGAACGCAAGGACGAACTCTCGCTGCGCGATTATCCGCAGATCGACCGCGACGAGGAGCGCCTTGGCGCGCATGACGTGCGGATCGAGCTCCATACGGTGGGCATTTGCGGGTCGGACGTCCATTACTATACGCAAGGGCGGATCGGCCCCTTCGTGGTGCGCGAGCCGATGATCCTGGGGCACGAGGCGTCGGGCACGGTGATCGAGACCGGCGAGGCGGTGACGACGCTCAAGGCCGGCGACCGGGTCTGCATGGAGCCGGGCATGCCCGATCCCGACAGCAGGGCGACGCGGCTGGGGATGTACAATGTCGATCCCGCGGTGCGGTTCTGGGCGACGCCGCCGGTGCACGGCATCCTCCGGCCGACCTGCGTGCATCCCGCGGTGTTCACCTACAGGCTGCCCGACAATGTGAGCTTCGCCGAGGCCGCGATGGTCGAGCCGCTCGCCGTCGGCGTGCACGCCGCCGCGAAGGCACGCATCCGGCCCGGCGATGTCGGGGCCGTGCTGGGTGCGGGTCCGATCGGGCTGGTCACCGCGCTCGCGGCGCTGGCCTCAGGCTGCGCGCGGGTCTATGTCACTGACCTGTCCGAGACAAAACTTGGCATCGCGGCCGGCCTGAGCCCCGCGATCACGCCGGTGGACGCCCGCGACGGGAATCTGGCCGCCCTGGTGGGGCGCGGCACCGGCGGCTGGGGCGCGGATGTGGTGTTCGAGGCGACGGGCTCGCCCCAGGCGGCCGCGCGTGTGTTCGAGCCGCTGGCCCCCGGCGGCTGCGTGGTGATGATCGGTGGCCAGCCCGACCCGATCAGCTACGATTCCGGCGCCGCGATGGTGCGCGAGGCGCGGGTCGAGAACGTCTTCCGCTACGCCCATGTCTTTCCGCGCTGCGTCGCCATGCTGGCCTCGGGCGCGATCGACGTGAAGCCGCTCATCACCCGGACGTTCGAGTTCGACGACAGCGTTCGTGCCTTCGAGCGCGCCGCCTCGGCCCCACCGGAAGATGTCAAGATGCAAATCGTGCTGCCGCAATAGGGAGGCGCCAATGGCCGATGTGAAGATCGACAATGTGGTCAAGCGGTACGGCGCCGTTCAGGTCATGCACGGTGTGAGTATCGACATCGAGGATGGTGAGTTCGTCGTCCTGGTCGGTCCCTCCGGATGCGGCAAATCCACACTTCTTAGAATGCTTGCGGGATTGGAGGAGATAAGCGACGGCACCATTTCCATCGGCCCCAAGGTGGTCAACGACGTTCTGCCCAAGGAGCGCGACATCGCCATGGTGTTCCAGAGCTATGCGCTCTATCCGCACAAGACAGTGTTCGACAATATCGGTTTCCCGCTCAGGATGGCCAAGCGCCCGGCCGTGGAAATCCAGGAGAAGGTACGGGCCGCCGCCGAAACCCTCGACCTCGGCCATCTGCTGGACCGGTTTCCCAAACAGCTGTCCGGCGGCCAGCGGCAGCGTGTTGCGATGGGCCGCGCGATCGTCCGCGATCCTCAGGTCTTCCTCTTCGACGAACCCCTGTCGAACCTCGACGCCAAGCTGCGGGTGACGATGCGGGTCGAGATAAAGGAACTCCACCACCGTCTTGGGACGACAATCGTCTATGTGACGCACGATCAGATCGAGGCCATGACGATGGCCGACAAGATCGTTGTCATGAAGGACGGACGAGTGGAGCAGATCGGCGCTCCGCTTGATCTCTACGACCGCCCGCGCAACGTCTTTGTCGCCGGCTTCATAGGTTCGCCTTCAATGAACTTCATACGCGGGAAAATTGCATCGAAAGAGGGAGGCAAGGTCTTTGTTTCAGATGGCGGCCTTCAGCTTCCACTGCCCGAAGCGTCGCCGGCGGACGGAATGGAAGTCACCTATGGAATCCGTCCCGAGCATATTGAGATAGGTGAAGGCGGCGTGGAACTGAATGTCGTCGTCGTCGAGCCGACCGGTTCAGAGACCCAAATTTTTGCCAAGTCGGGCAATGAATTGCTGGACGCCATTGTCAAGGAGCGCGTCTCGGCGCGCCCTGGTGAGCCGATAAGCTTCAGAATCGATCCTTTGAAGGTACATCTCTTCGACGCCGGAACCGAGCAGCGTATTTGAATGAAGCATGTTCGTGACCGTGCAATGCGCGCAAACCGTGGGGGCCATGATCCTTGCTCCTGACGGCCGGATCGAATGCCCGCAGATCGGCACGCTCGACAGAAAACAGGCCGCTTGCCTGGCCGGTCTGGCGCCCATGACACGCCAATCGGGAAAATGGAAAGGCAAGGCCTTTATCCAGGGCGGCCGGAAATTCCTGCGCGATGCTCTCTACATGCCGGCGCTGGTCGCTATCCGATTCAATCCCGACCTCAAACACAAATACCAATCAATGATCAACGCGGGAAAACCACCAAAAGTCGCAATAACAGCCATCATGCGAAA
>NZ_CFHWAF010000222.1:0-4275 GCF_984452065.1 Hoeflea sp.
CGGTGAACATTCCGGGGCCGTCATAGACGACAATCGTATTGTCCGTTGAAATCCCGAGTTCGGACACCTGCGCTTCGAAATGTTCGGGGCCGGGCAGGGCGTGCGGAAGGTCCGCATCCGGATCGACCATGACATCCTGGTCGAAGAACACCGCGCCCGGGATGTGGCCGCTCTCATACTCCAGGCGGGCGTCGCGCCCCTGGGCGGGAAGGTACCAGGACGCATCGACGATGCGCAGCCCGTCATCGTCCAGATGTTCCTGCAGCCAGTCCGGCGATACGACAAAGGCGCTCTTTTCAGACATGGGCATATGCGCGGATCATTGCGGCATCTCGCCGAAGCGAATGCGGAAGCGTCTGTTCTCGCGCCCTTTCTTCTCGATCTTGCCGATGTGGATGGCGCCCACTTCGCGAGTCTCCGAAACATGCGTTCCGCCGCAGGGCTGGCTGTCGACGGCGGCGTCCTCGCCGATGCAGACAAGCCTGATGTGCCCGCTGCCACGCGGCGGCCGGACATTCTTCGACTTGACGAGATCGGGATTGGCTTCCAGTTCACTCTCGTCAATCCACTTTGAAAAGACCGGATGGTTGCCGTCCACGAGTTCCATAAGCCTTTCAGTAACGGAGACCTTGTCCGTCGCCTCGCTCATATCGAAGTCGACGCGGCTCTCGTTTTCGCCGACCGACGCGCCGGTGATGGGAAAGGGACAGACGACCGTGAGCAGATGGCAGGCGGTGTGCATGCGCATAAGCCTGTAGCGCCTCGGCCAGTCGATGTGCAGCACCAGAGGTTCACCGATTTCGGGCACGGCCTGCTCGTTCGATGGAACGTGGACGATGTCCGCCTTGCTCTGTCCGTTGACGGTCGCGGCAATCTCGATCCTGGAGCCATCCTCGCGTTCGAAGAAGCCGATATCGCCCGGCTGGCCGCCGGATGTCGCATAGAAGCAGGTCTGGTCGAGAAGTATGCCGCCGCGCTCGTTGACCGCGGTTACCTTGCCCTCGGCGGTCGACAGATAGGCGTCGTCTATGAAGAGCGGATGGGTTTGTGACAAGGTTCAGACCTCTTCGAAGGGTATGGATATGTCCGGAGCGGTTTCCATCCATTCAGGAACCGGCAGATCCTTGGAGCGCAGGAATTGCGGGTTGAACAGTTTCGACTGGTAGCGGTTTCCGTAATCGCAAAGGATGGTGACGATGGTGTGGCCCGGGCCCATGTCGCGGGCCATCTTGACGGCGCCGCAGATATTGATGGCGGAAGAGCCGCCCAGACACATACCCTCTTCCTCGATCAGGTCGTAAATGTAGGGAAAGGACTCCGCGTCGGATACCTGATAGGCAAAGTCGGGCGTGAAGCCCTCAAGATTCGCCGTGATGCGCCCCTGGCCGATGCCTTCCGTTATCGAACCGCCCTCGGACTTCAGTTCACCGTTCTTGTAGTAATTGTAAAGCGCCGCGCCCTGCGGATCGGCGATGCCTATTTTGACGCCGGGATTGCGTTCGCGCAGGCCGACGGCGACGCCCGCGAGCGTGCCGCCGGAACCGCAGGCGCAGATGAAACCGTCGACCTTGCCGTCGGTGTCATTCCAGATTTCGGGCGCGGTTGTCTCGATATGCGCCTGCCGGTTGACCGTATTGTCGAACTGGTTGGCCCAGATCGCGCCATTCGGGTTCTCTTTGGCCAATTGCTCGGCGAGGCGGCCGGAGAGACGCACGTAGTTGTTGGGGTTCCTGTAGGGCAGAGCGGGCACCTCGATCAGTTCAGCGCCGAGCAGGCGCAGGGCGTCCTTCTTTTCCTCGCTTTGCGTTTCGGGAATGACGATCACCGTCCGGTATCCGAGCGCCTTGGCGACCATGGACAAGCCGATGCCGGTGTTGCCGGCGGTGCCTTCGACAATGACGCCGCCGGGGCGCAGCCTGCCGCTCTCGATCGCATCGCGGACGATGAACAGGGCGGCGCGATCCTTGACCGACTGGCCGGGATTGAGGAATTCAGCCTTGCCCAGAACGGTGCAGCCGGTCTCCTCCGACACACGTTTCAGCTTGATCAGCGGCGTGTTGCCGATTCCTTCCAGCACGGATTGCAATATGGTCATTTCCTGGCCCCGATTGATTCACTGCGACAGTATTTTGACGGTTGTGGATTATCAACACGGCCGGAGACAAGAAATGCCATTTGTCGACGGAGCGAGCCGGAAAAATACTATTTCAGCGCATTCCCGGCCGCTTTGCTTCCGGCTGTTTCCGGAAAGAGCTGAAGGCAAGCCGCCTCAGCCCGGATTTCGCTGGTAGACGATCTGGCGCACATTGATGTTTTCGGCGCGGAAACCGGCCTCGCAATAGTGCAGGTAGAACTCCCAAAGCCGCTTGAACCGCTCGTCGAAGCCCATCGGCCGGATGCTTGGCCAGGCATCCCAGAACCTGATGCACCATTCCGACAACGTGCGGGCATAGTCCTGCGCGAAGGCCCGGTGATCGGCAAGTTTCAGGTTCGCCTTGCGGCCGAGATCTTCCAGGATCTCCAAGGTTGGCAGCATGCCGCCGGGGAAGACGTAGCGCTGGATGAAGTCGGGGTTGCGACGGTAATTCTCATAGGCGTCTTCATGGATCGTGATGATCTGAAGGCCGGCGCGGCCGCCGGGTTTCAGACATTCATGGATCTTGTCGAAATAGCCGGACCAGTATTTTTCGCCGACCGCCTCGAACATCTCGATCGACGCCACGTGGTCGTAAACACCGCTCTCGTCGCGGTAATCCTGGAATTTCAGATTGACGCGATCCGAAAGGCCGGCCTTTTCCATGCGCCTCGTCGCATAGTCGAGTTGTTCACGGCTGATGGTCAGGCCGGTCACGCGCGCGCCGATCTCGCCGGCGGCATATTCCGCAAAGCCGCCCCAGCCGCAACCGATTTCCAGGACGTGGCTGTCCGGCGTGATCCCGATGGCGTCCGCAAGCGCCTTGTACTTGGCTTTCTGGCCGCTTTGCAGGTCGTTGGCGCCGGTCTGAAACAGGGCCGAGGAATAGGTCATGCTCGGGTCGAGCCATTTTTCATAAAACGCATTCCCGAGATCATAGTGCGCGGAGATGTTCTTCCTTGCCCGGGACTTTGTATTCGAGCGGAAAAGATGCCGGACCTTCTCGATGACACTGGCAAGTCCGCGCGCGCCGCTCGCGATATGGTTTCCGATATCCGTGTTGACGAGAAACAATTCGAGGAATGTCGGGATATCCGGGCTTTCCCAGGCGCCGTCCCTATAGCTTTCCGCAACGCCGATCGTGCCGCGGCGGAATGCGCTGTAGGGCAGGTTCCAGTTTTTCAGAACAATTTCGGCACGCGGTCCGCTTTCCGGACCTTCGATGCGGATATGACTGCCGTCCGGCAACTTCATGTCGAGCGCGCCCCGCCGCAGCTCGGAAATCGCCCGCAATGCCAGCTGGGCCTTGAAAGGAAGGCCTTTGGAAATATGGCTGATATTGTCGGCCGAAACAATCTCCACCACGCTTTCCGCGTCTGCTTGTTTGTCCGTGACGTTCATCTGAATGCCTCCGGCGCGCCTGCCGGCTGTTGCGGCATCGGTGATCGCCAAAACGAAACGACCATCGGCACGATCAGCGCGCTACACCCCCCATATTGTTCATCCACCCGCAGACTTATGCAAGTGTGAAGAAACATCAAGAGTTTAAGTGGTCCGCGATCAGTGAAACAGGCCGGTTATTGTTGGTGCCCGAATCCGGACAGGCGGAAAAAGCCCGGCCGACAGGGCCGGGGCAGGGATGTCCTTCAATCGGCTCAGCTGACATGCGGCGGGCGCATTTCACGGATGGCCGCGCGGACGCGACGCCAGTTTTCCGCGTCTACGGCTTTGCCCTTGGCCTCGAGATCGATCGCCCTTTGCGCCGCCTCGGCTTCGGCGCGGTCACCGCGTGCATCCAGAAGCTGGCGGGCATGTTCGACAATTTTGGTTGCTTTCATCATCTCCTCCATTGCTCGGAAGGTATCATGTCCCAACCCGGTCCGGAGACCTCAACGCCGGTCAATCTGCCGGCAGTTGCCGCTGCAAAGTGGCGTACCTGCCGGCTGCCCATGCGTCCGGTGTGATCGACGGCCCGGTTCTCACGCTTACCCGGATTATTTTAGCGCGGTATCGGTGCGGCTGCCAGTCCGCGCACGGCCGCCCGGCGGGGGAGGCGACGGGATGACGCGGCGGGAGGCGATCTGCGGGCTAGAGCGAGTTGTGATTAGATTGAAGCATTTGATGGCGGAAAATCGGTTCAC
>NZ_CFHWAF010000223.1:0-4168 GCF_984452065.1 Hoeflea sp.
CAGATCTTCTTTCCACTGCAGCCGATTGACCTGCCAGTTGCCGAGCATGAGCAGGACAACGAACGCCGGAAAGGCGAAGACCAGCAGCAGCACGATGCTGCGGAGCGACATGCCTGCCTGCCCGGTTTGATCAGCCATTGTCCAATTCGCCCTCATGGGCGTTGTGCTTGTACTGGAGATTGATCAGCACGCCCTTGAGCGCTCGCAAAAACCAAAGGCACAGCGCGACGCTGAGCGGTATCCACAGCAACAGATGCAACCAGAGCGGCGGGCCGTAGCTGACCTCCAGCCACAGCGCCAGCCCGACGACCAGAAAACCGATGAGCAGGATGACAAAAACCGCCGGACCGTCGCCCGCATCCGCGAAATCGTAGTCCAGGCCGCAAACGCTACAGGATTTCGCCAGCCGAAGATAGCCGGAGAACAGCCGGCCCTCGCCGCAGCGCGGGCAACGCCCGGTGAGACCCGATGCGTACGGGTCGACCGGCGGATAGAGTGCCTCGTCCTTGTCATTCATTTGCCGGGCTCCAATGAAACGGGGCGCGTGCCAGCCGGTCCGCGCCCCCTTCCCCGATCGTATTTGGTTTCGTCAGTGGGCGTAGATCGCCGCGCCCCACGAAGCCCACACATAGATGCTGAAGAAAAGGAACAGCCAGACGACGTCCACAAAGTGCCAGTACCAGGCCGCTGCCTCGAAACCGAAATGTTTCTTCGGCGTGAAATCGCCCGCTGCCGCCCGGATCAGGCAGACGATCAGGAAGATCGTGCCCACCAGAACGTGGAAGCCGTGGAAGCCGGTCGCCATGAAGAAGGTCGCGCCGTAGATCGAATCCTTGAAGGCGAACGGTGCCACGACATATTCGTAGGCCTGCACGCAGGTGAACAGCACGCCGAGTGCAACCGTCAGCACGAGGCCCTGGATCAGGCCCCGGCGGTTGCCGTGAAGCAAAGCATGGTGCGCCCAGGTCACGGTCGTTCCGGACAGAAGCAGGATGATGGTGTTGTAGAGCGGTAGGTGCATGGGATCGAGCACCTCGATCCCGACCGGCGGCCACTGTCCGCCCGTATGCTCCACACGCGCCACCTGCGCGGCTTCGCCGGCATAGATGGCGGCGTCGAAGAATGCCCAGAACCAGGCGACGAAGAACATCACCTCCGAGGCGATGAACATGATCATGCCATAGCGCAGATGCAGCGAGACCACCGGCGTATGGTGTCCTTCATGGCTCTCCTTGATACAATCCGACCACCAGCCGTACATGGTGTAGAGCACGATGAGCAGGCCGATGAAGAACAGCCAGGGGCTGGCCAGTTCCATACCGAATATATCAAGCGAACTGCCCGCCAGGTCGCGCATATAGATGATGGCGCCAAACGCCATGACCAACGCACCGACCGAACCGATGAACGGCCAGGGGCTGGGGTCGATTATGTGATAATCGTGGTTCTTTTCGTGCGCGTCAGCCATTTAAAATCCCCGATTTGCCTCTTCTTCGCGGCTGCGTCTCCACAGCAAAGTTTCAATTAGCCGCCTTTTTCCTCACCCTCAAGCGCGGCGGCACTCGCCACCGGCTCCTCCTTGTCGAGAGGAAAGAATGTATAGGACAGCGTTATGGCGTTGATGCTGCGCGTCTCCGGCGCGTTGACGATCTCGGGATCGACAAAAAACACGACAGGCATGTCCAGGCTGTCGCCGGATGCCAGTTCGGTCTCGGTAAAGCAGAAACACTCGATCTTGTTGAAATAAGCACCGGCCGATTGCGGCGTGACGTTGAAGGTTGCCTGGCCGGATGACGTTGTCGGTCCGGTATTGATGGCGATGTAAGATGCCTGTCTGGTCTCGCCGATGCGCAACTCGACCTCGCGCTGCTGCGGCTTGAAATCCCAGTTGAGGCTTCCGGACGTGTTGGCGTCGAAACGCACGGTGATCTTCCGGTCGAGTATTTCATCGGAATACTGCTCGACGCGCTGTATCGTTCCGCCATATCCGGTGACCTGGCAGAAGAGTTCATAAAGAGGCACGGCCGCGTAGGACATGCCGGCCATGCCAAGGACGACACCGAGGCAGATGCCGACGACGCGCGGGTTGCTCGCCGGTTTTCTGGTCTTCTGGTCTGCTGACTCTTTGCTCATAACCGCTTCCTCAGAATGCCCGATCCAGGATCGCCGGCCCAAACTTGAAGATCGTCGCAATATAGAAAATCACCACCAGCGCCGCCAGCACCAGCGCAAGCGCGATGGAACGGAGCCGGCGGGCGCGCTTTTGCCTGTCTGTCAGTTCTATGCGCTCGACCATGCTCATGCTCCAATGCTCGCGATGAAGCCATCGACCAGCAGGATCGCGAACAGACCGAAGAGATAGATCAGCGAAAAGCCGAACATCGCCTTTGCCGCCTTCATGGATGTATCCTGAGGCGGCATGCGCAACACACGAAAAGCGTACCAGACAAAGCCAAGGCCAAGCCCGGCCGACAGAACACCGTATATGACCCCGGCAAAGCCCATGAAATAGGGCAGCACCCCGACAAGCGCGGTCGCAACCGCATAGATGAAAACCTGCCGTTTGGTGGATTCGACGCCGGCGACGTTCGGCATCATCGGCACACCGGCCTTGCTGTAGTCACCCTGTTTGAAGAGGGCCAGCGCCCAAAAATGCGGCGGCGTCCAAAGGAAGATCATCAGGAAAAGAACAAAACTCTCCCAGGAAACCGAACCGGTTACACAGGCCCAGCCGATCATCGGCGGCAGCGCACCGGCGGCACCGCCAATGACGATGTTTTGCGGCGTCGAACGTTTCAGCCACATCGTATAGACGGCCACGTAGAAGAAAATGGTGAATGCCAGAAGACCGGCGGAGAGCCAGTTGACGATCAGCCCGAGCGTGATGATCGAAAAGCCCGAGAGGATCAGACCGAACGTCAGCGCCTCGCCGCGCTCAATGCGTCCCGACGGGATCGGCCGCGTGGCCGTGCGCGACATGACCGCGTCGATATCGGCATCGAACCACATGTTCAGGGCGCCCGATGCGCCGGCCCCGACCGCGATGCACAGGATAGCGACCGCGCCGATAAAGGGATGGACATATCCGGGCGCAATCAGCAGACCGACCAGAGCGGTGAAGACGACAAGCGACATGACGCGCGGCTTGAGCAGCGCGAAATAGTCGCCCGGCCCCGCCTCGGAGAGACCGGTCTCGGCTGCATTCAGTGCTTCATGTTCACCGGTGATTGCCATTTCGCGTTCGAATGTCCGTTGAAGATGCTGCCGGGAGCCGCTCTTGCGGCTCCGGCATGGGTTACTTGATGCGCGGCAGTTGTTCCCACTGGTGGAAAGGCGGCGGCGAGCTCAGTTTCCATTCGAGCGTTGTTGCGCCTTCGCCCCACGGATTGTCACCGGCTTCGCGCTTCTTGGCGAAGGCCTCCCACACGCCGTAGAGGAAGATCAGCACGCCGATCGCGGAAAGGTAGGAGCCGTAGGAAGACACGGCATTCCAGCCGGCATAGGCATCGGGATAATCGATGTAGCGGCGCGGCATGCCGGCGAGACCCAGGAAGTGCTGCGGGAAGAACACCAGGTTCACGCCGATGAACATCACCCAGAAATGCGCCTTGGCGAGATACGAGTTGTACATGTAGCCGGTCATCTTGGGGAACCAGTAATACCAGGCGGCGAAGATGCCGAAAACGGCGCCCAGCGACAGCACGTAGTGGAAGTGCGCGACGACGTAGTAGGTGTCGTGCATGGCGCGATCGAGGCCGGCATTTGCGAGCTGCACGCCGGTCACCCCACCGACGGTGAACAGGAAGATAAAGCCGAGCGCCCACAACATGGGTGTGCGGAAGGTCATCGATCCGCCCCACATGGTGGCGATCCACGAGAAGATCTTAACGCCGGTGGGCACCGCGATCACCATGGTCGCAAAGACGAAGTAGCGCTGTGCGTCGAGCGACAGGCCGACCGTATACATGTGGTGCGCCCAGACGATGAAGCCGACCGCGCCGATCGCCACCATGGCGTATGCCATGCCGAGATAGCCGAAGACCGGCTTGCGCGAGAAGGTCGCGACGATATGGCTGACGATGCCGAAGGCCGGAAGGATGAGGATATACACCTCCGGATGGCCGAAGAACCAGAACAGATGCTGGAACAGGATCGGGTCGCCGCCGCC
>NZ_CFHWAF010000224.1:0-4148 GCF_984452065.1 Hoeflea sp.
ACCAGCGCCCGGCGAGATCGATCATCTCATCGGACAGTTGCGGCGCCGGCATGACCGGCGCGGACATCCAGTGCAGGTGCACGGGTTCGGTCGAGACGAGGCTGGCCTGCGTTTCGATCACATGGGTATGTTCGTTGATCGAAAAACCTGCCGTATAGGTGAGGCCGTTGTTCTTGTCCTCATAGGTCAGAACCAGCCTGCCGGGCTCTTCTTCCGCCTTGACGATGCAGAACTTGGTCAGCAATTGCGCGCCGTCGCTGGCGCGCACGATCAGGCCGGGTTGCCCGGGAAAGGTCCGCGTCGCTTCCGGCGATATGGACAACTCGGGATTCAAATCAAGCATGCCACCGGTGACGTCGATGGCATGAACTGCAAACAGGGTACTCAGATCCTCGTCATCCGGTAATCTCGGCCCCCAGTAGAGCACCTCTGCGAGGTGTTCCCTGTGGGAGCCGAGAACCAGAGTCTGACGCCTGTCATCCAGCCGCCAGCATTGTATCATCGCCGCTTTCCCATTTTCAGGCACAGGGTCATTTGACAGCTCCCAGCGTCAGGCCCGCGATAAAGTGTTTCTGCATCAGGAAGAACATCGCAACCGGAGGCAGCGCAGCCACGATGGCTCCGGCGCTCATCAGGTGATAAGCGGCGCGGAACTGTGCGTTGAACGAGGTGATGCCGGCGGTGACCGGCTGCGATTCAGCGCCCTGGGTCAGAACAATGGCCCAGAAATAATCGTTCCATATGAAGGTGAAGATCAGCACGCTGAGCGCGGCGATCGCCGGTTTCATCAGCGGCAGGACGATATAGACGAAAATCTTCCACTCCGCGATGCCCTCGACCCGGGCCGCTTCGATCAGCGGAAACGGCAGTCCCTTGATGAAGTTGCGCATGAACAGGGTGCAGAACCCGGTCTGGAACGCGATGTGGAAGAGCACCAGGCCGGTCTTCGTGTTGTAAAGCCCCATATTCACGGTCAGATCGCGCACCGGAACCATCAGGATCTGGAACGGCACGAAGTTTCCGGCAACGAACAGGAAGAATATCCAAAGGTTCAGCTTGAACTTGTAGATACCCAGCGCAAACCCGGCCATGCAGGCCAGCGCCACCGCGCCGATCGCCGTCGGAACGGTGATCAACAGCGAGTTGAGCAGGTAGCGCGGCATGTCGGACTGGAAAAACACCTTTCCATAATTCTCCCAGCCACCGAAGGTCGAGGGCAGGGACCAGTATTCGCCCGCCGAGAAATCGCCCTCCGGCTTCACCGAGAAGATGGCGACCGCGATCAGCGGCAGAAGCCACATGATCAGGGCCAGCGGAAGAAAGGACTGATAGGTGATCTGCCAGCCGCGTGGCTTCTTTTGAATGGGTGTCGGAAACATATCAGCGACCCCTTTCGTCTCTGTACATTGAGTAAAGGAAGTACGCGATGAAGAAGAGCATGATGATGAACAGAACCACGGCGATGGCGGCCCCGTATCCCATACGGAAACCGTATTCGGAAAGCGCGACCTCGAACATGTAGAAGCTGAGGACACGGCTTTCGCCGAACGGTCCGCCATTGGTCATCACGGAAATCAGGTCGAATGACCGCAGCGCGCCGATGATGGTCACGACAAAGGCGATGAATGTCGCCGGCTTGAGCTGCGGCACGACGACGTACCAGAGCATCTTCCAGCCCTTCGCCCCGTCGAGCCTGGCGGCTTCGATCTGTTCCGGATCGACCGCGTTGAGGCCGGTGAGATAAAGGATCATGCAATAGGCCGTCTGCGGCCACAGGCCGGCGGCGATGATGCCGTAGGTGACATAGGCCGGATCGCCAAGCACGTTGATCGGGCCAAGCCCCACCCAGCCGATAATCGTGTTGAACAGGCCGAATGTCGGGTCGTAGAACCAGGTGAATACGAGGCCGACAACCACCTGGCTGATCACAAACGGGAAGAAAAACAACGACTTGTAAAGCCGGATGCCGACAACCGTCTGGTTCAGGAACAGCGCGATGAACAAGCCCGCCGGGATCGCCAGCAGATAAAGGATCAGCCAGATCAGGTTGTTCCTGAGCGATGTATAGAACGCCGGATCGTCCCAGAGCTCAACATAATTGGATGTGCCGATATATTCCCGGGCACCGAGCCCGTCCCAATCGAACAGCGAGATTTCGAAACTCTGGAAGATGGGTATGATGACGTAGACGAGAAAAAACAGGATCGCAGGCGCCATGAACAGCCACGGCGTAATGGCGATCTCGTTTCGTTTGTACCAGGATCTGTTTTCTTGTTCGTATTCGGATCTGGCTAGAGTAGCGGTTGACATCGCGAACCTCATTTCTTCTGTGCGTTCGCGGTTCCCGTTGGGCTGGCGAAGCCGGAAACCAAATGCGGACTGGCGGAGTGTCCGAAAGGCGTTGGGGCGGGCCGCGCGGCCCGCCCCAGATCGATTACTTGTAGACACGCTCGCGTGTTTTCTCGAGACGTTGAAGGATCTGGTCCACATTGTCCGGCCGGACCATGAATTCCTGGAATCCTTCCATGCCGACCTTGGCCATTTCGGCCGGTGCGTCGCGGTCGAAGAACTGAGCCAGGGCATGGGCCTTGTTCAGCATCTCAAAGCCGGCTTTGGCGAACTTGTCGTCCGTATTGACGCTGGCCTTGTTGTTGACCGGCAACTGACCGAGGCTCGCGTTCATCGATGTCTGGACTTCAGGGGAAGCGACGAACTTCAGGAAGGCGCGCGCGGCTTCCTTGTTCTCTGCGCCCGACGGAATGTGAAGCGTGTCAGTCGGTGCCTCTTCCGCCATCGGAATGCCTTCGGTGATCAGCGGAAACTGATAGAAGTCGAGCTGGTCGTCGGTCAGGCCGGCAGCCTTGATCGGATCGACGGCGAAATTGCCCATCAGATAGGCGGTCGCTTGCCCGTCCACCAGGAACGGGACGGCTTCCTGCCAGCTATAGGCGGTGTGGTCGTCGATGAAGGCGCCCATGTCGATCAGCTCACGCCAGTTCGCCATGGTGGCCTTGACGCGGTCGTCCGTCCAGCTCGCCTTGCCGGCCGTCAGGTCCATGTGGAACTCGTAACCGTTGGTGCGCAGGTTCAGATAGTCGAACCAGCCTGCGGCGGTCCACAGGAACTTGGTGCCGATCGTGTAGCACTTGCGGCCTGAATCGATGATTTTCTGACAGTTGGCCTTTTCCTCTTCCCAGTTGGTCGGAACGCTCAGGCCGAGCTCATCGAAGATATCTTTGCGGTAGTAAACACCCCACTGATAGTAGGAATAGGGGACGCCCCACTGCTTGCCGTCAATGGTCATCGCCGTTTTGGTCGATGCCAGCTCTTCGGCGAGTTCCCCGGTCCACAGGTCCGAAACGTCTTCGAACAGCCCGGTCGATACGTAAGGCAGCATGCGGTTGCCGGCATACCAGGTCGCGACATCCGGCGGATTGGCGGTCAGGAAGTTCCGGATCTGCGTCTTGTAGGCTTCACGGTCGATGATCGTGGTCTCGATATTCAGATCGGGATGCATTTCATCGAACTGGGCGATGACGCCCTCGAACGTCGCGCGCGGTGCCGGGTTTGACGTATCGAGGAAGATTTTCATCTCGCCGCTCAGTTTTTGGTCGTCGGCAAAAGCGCCAGAAGCCAAAGCGGCACTGGTGACAAGCGCCATCGCTGACACCTTCAAAATGGAACGCATGGTATCCTCCCTTTTGTTCCGAATAATGAAACTAATATTTACATATTGAAATTGGAGCATGACTGACATACGCTTGTCAAGAATATCCTCATCGGCATCCGCTGTCGTTCGGGGTAGGGAGGAAGAGTTTTGGAGAGCGAACGCAAGTCGAGCGGGACTGTGGGTAAAGCGCTGAGCGTGCTTGACCTGGTGGCGTCGTTTGAGCGGCCCGTGCGCTTCAATGATATTCTCGAGATATCCCCATATCCCAAGGCGACGCTGTACCGGATCCTGCAGAATCTGGTCACCGAAGGCGTTCTGACGTTCGACCGTAAATGGCAGACCTATGCGCTGGGCGTGCGGCTCGTGCGCCTGGCGCATTCCGCCTGGACGCAGTCGTCGCTCGCGCCGGTCGCCCGGCCGCATCTGACGGCGCTCAGCGAGGCGACGGGCGAGACCATTCACCTCGCCCAGCTCGACG
>NZ_CFHWAF010000225.1:0-4016 GCF_984452065.1 Hoeflea sp.
AGATGATTATCCTTGCAAATGCACTGTTGAGAGATCAGCGAAAATGGCACCACATGAATACTTGATCAAAATGGATACTCTAACCGCCCACGACACCGCCCGGCGTTGCCACCAGATCGAAGGCCGCCGCCATCAGGGCCTTGGTGTAATCCGTGCGCGGCGCATCGAAGATCTGTTCCGCCGGCCCCTGTTCGACCACCTTGCCCGCCCGCATGACAATCACATTGTTGGCGAGTGCCCGCACCACCTTCAGATCGTGGCTGATGAACAGATAGGCGAGATTGTGGTCGCGCTGCAGCTTGCGCAGGAGATCGACCACCTGGGCCTGCACGCTCATATCGAGCGCGGAAGTCGGCTCGTCCAGCATGACGAACCGCGGATTGAGCACCATGGCCCTGGCGATGGCGATGCGCTGGCGCTGCCCGCCGGAAAACTCGTGCGGATAGCGCCAGCGCGTCGACGAATCGAGTCCGACCTCTTCCAGCGCCTGCGCCACCTTGGTGTCCCTTTCGCTGCGGCTGAGCCCCGGTTCGTGGATGCTCAGGCCCTCGGAGACGATCTCGGCGATGGACATGCGCGGCGAGAGCGAGCCGAACGGGTCCTGGAACACCACCTGTATCTGATTGCGAAGTGGCTTCATGGCCGAGAATGAATAGTCTTCGATGTCCTTGCCGACGAAGGCGATCTTGCCCTGTGACGATATCAGACGTGTCAGGGCGAGGCCGAGCGTGGTCTTGCCGGAGCCCGATTCGCCGACAATGCCGAGCGTCTGGCCCTCGCGCAGCGTCAGATCGATGCCGTCCACGGCTTTCACATAATCCGCCGTCCGGCGCAGGAACCCCTTCTTGATCGGGAACCAGACCTTTATCTGCCTGCCTTCCATGACAATCGGCGCGCTGTCGTCTGATTTGGGCGGGTTGCCGCTCGGTTCCGCGGCCAGCAGGTGCCTGGTGTATTCGTGCTGCGGGTTTTCGAAGATATCCCTGGTCGGACCGGCCTCGACAATCCGGCCCTGCGTCATGACACAGACACGGTCGGCGATCTTGCGCACGACGCCGAGGTCATGGGTGATGAAAAGCATCGACATCCCATGTTCCTGCTTGAGATCGGCAAGCAGTTCCAGGATCTGCGCCTGCACCGTCACGTCAAGCGCCGTTGTCGGTTCGTCGGCGATCAGGAGCTCGGGCCGGTTGGCAAGCGCCATGGCGATCATGACGCGCTGGCGCTGGCCGCCCGACAGCTGATGCGGGTAGGAGGACAGACGCTTTTCGGCCTCGCGGATACCGACCTGATTGAGAAGGTCGAGCGTCCTTTCGCGCGCCGCCTCGTCGAAAAGCCCCTGGTGGAGACCGAGAATCTCGCCGATCTGCCGCTCCACCGTGTGGAGAGGGTTCAGCGATGTCATCGGCTCCTGGAAGATCATCGTCACGTCGTTGCCGCGCACGTCCCTAAGGTCCGCCTCGTCGGCATCCAGCAGGTCGGAACCCTTGAAGAGGACGGAGCCCGAGGGGTGGCTCGCCGCCGGATAGGGCAGGAGCTTGAGAACCGAAAGCGCCGTCACCGATTTGCCGGAGCCCGATTCGCCGACAAGCGCCACCGTCTCGCCGCGGTTGATGTCGAGCGACACACGGTCGACGGCCAGCGTCTCTTCGCGGCCCTGACGGAAGACGACCGAAAGGTCGCGTATGGAAACCAGCGGCTCGCTCATTCGAACGTCTTTCTCGGGTCGAAGGCGTCACGCGTTGCCTCACCGATGAAAATCAGCAGCGACAGCATGATCGAGATTGAGAAAAAGGCAGTCAGGCCAAGCCATGGCGCCTGCAGGTTGCGTTTGCCCTGGGCAATGAGTTCGCCGAGCGATGGCGAGCCCGGCGGCAGTCCGAAGCCAAGGAAATCGAGTGACGTCAGCGTGGTGATCGAACCGGAGAGGATGAACGGAAGAAATGTCAGTGTCGCCACCATCGCATTGGGCAGGAGATGGCGGAAGATGATCGTCGTATTGCCGACGCCGAGCGCCCGCGCCGCGTTCACATATTCGAAATTGCGGGCCCGCAGGAACTCGGCGCGCACGACGCCGACAAAGGCGACCCAGGAGAACAACAGCATGATGCCGAGCAGGATCCAGAAGCCGGGCGGCAGGATCGCGGCGATGATCAGCAGGATGTAGAGCACCGGCATCGACGACCAGATTTCTATGAAGCGTTGCAGGAGAAGATCGGTCCAGCCGCCGAAATAGCCCTGCACCGCGCCCATCGACACGCCGACGACGGCCGAAAGGGCGGTGAGCGCAAGCCCGAAGAGAACGGAGATGCGGAACCCGTAGATCATGCGGGCCATCACATCGCGGGCCTGATCGTCCGTGCCGAGCCAGTTCATGTTGCCGATGATGCAGTCGGGGTCTTCTGCGCCCTGCGGATAGGCGGCGCACCGCTCTTGCCTGGTCATTGTCCAGAAGGGCGCGGTCGGAGCCGAGCTTGGAATATAGGAATTGGCCGTGCGGTAGGAATATCGGATCGGCGGCCACAACATCCAGCCATTGGCTTCGATCTCGTCGCGAATGAACGGGTCGCGATAATCGGTACGGGCAAGGAAGCCGCCGAATTTCTCCTCCGGATAATCCACCAGGACGGGCGCCAGCAGCTCTCCCTTGTAGGAAGCCAGGATCGGCTTGTCGTTGGCGATGAGTTCGGCAAAAAGACTGAGACCGAATATGATCAGGAATATCCAGAAAGACCAATAGCCACGCCGGTTTGCCTTGAAGTTTCGCCAGCGCCGCTTTGCGGTCGGAGAAAAGAACCCCGTGGGCGGGCCGCTGGTGATATCGGCGGGTCTCACTGCCTGATCCATATCACACGTCCCGCCGCTCGAAATCGATACGTGGATCGACCCATGTATAGATGCGGTCGGAAATAAGCCCGACGACGAGACCCATCAGCGAGAAGATGAAAAGCGTGCCGAAGACGACCGGGTAATCGCGCTTGACGACGGATTCAAACCCCAGCCGCCCGAGCCCGTCCAGCGAGAAGATCGTCTCGATCAGAAGCGAGCCGGTAAAGAAGGCCGTGATGAAGGCGGCGGGGAAACCGGCAATGATGATCAGCATGGCGTTGCGGAAGACGTGGCCGTAAAGCACCTGCCGTTCGGTCAGGCCTTTCGCCCGTGCCGTCATGACATATTGCTTGCGGATCTCGTCGATGAAGGAATTCTTGGTCAGAAGGGTGGTCGTCGCGAATGCGGCCAGCGACAGCGAGATCAGCGGCAGCGTCAGGTGCCAGAAATAGTCGATGATCTTTTCCCACCAGCTCAATTCGGCGAAATTGTCCGACACCAGCCCGCGCAGCGGGAACCAGTCGAAAAACGAGCCGCCGGCGAAGACGACGATCAGCATGATGCCGAAGAGGAAACCGGGCACCGCATAGGCGATGATGATGACGCCTGACGTCCAGATGTCGAAGCGCGACCCGTCGGTCACCGCCTTGCGTACGCCGAGCGGTATGGAGATGATATAGGAAATCAGGAGAATCCAGATGCCGAGCGAGATGGAGACGGGCATCTTCTCAATGATCAGATCGATCACGGTCACGTCACGGAAATAGCTTTCCCCGAAATCGAAGCGGATGAAGTTCCACATCATCTGCCCAAACCGCTCGAGCGGCGGTTTGTCGAAGCCGAACTGCTTTTCGAGCTTGGCGATGAATTCCGGGTCGAGCCCCTGCGCGCCGCGATATTTCGAGGAGAAATCCTCGCCGCCGGCTGCCGCCGGCTGGCTCTGGAAATCACCGCCGCCGGAAATGCGCTCGGTGGCCGAGTTGCCCTGGCCGGTCAATTCGGCAATCACCTGTTCGACCGGGCCGCCGGGGGCGAACTGGATAACGAGAAACGAGATACCCATGATGCCGATGATGGTCGGGATCATCAGCAGGAGCCGCCTGATGATATAGGCGCCCATCAGAGCGAGTTTTGATTAGATTGACGCATTTGACCGCGGCGATTTTGGTCGCTGACAAGGCGGGTTG
>NZ_CFHWAF010000226.1:0-3906 GCF_984452065.1 Hoeflea sp.
TCAGATCGCGCGGGCTCTCCGGGAGGAGTGAGGAGTTGGAGTGGTCCGGACTATCTCATGGCAGACGTGAACCCGATATGATGTGACGGAATCGATAGGGACAAAACGGCGGTTTGCCTGGGAAGCAAGACCGGTAATTCCGGCTTGAAGTCCTTGACCTTTTGGGCGGCCGGCGCCACGAAGATCAGGATGAAACAGTCTCAAATTTTGGATGGCCGTCCTTACACCGGTGCACAAGAAAAGGTGAACATGATACAGCGAAAGAGTACACATCCGGACCCCATAGACGTCTATGTCGGACAGCGCGTCCGGCTGCGTCGAATGATGCTCGGCATGAGCCAGGAGAAGTTGGGCGAGGCGATCGGTGTGGCATTCCAGCAGTTGCAGAAATACGAAAAAGGCCGCAATCGCATCAGCGCCAGTCGTCTGTTGGGCATCGCCAGGGAGCTAAATGTGCCGATAGACTTTTTCTTTGAAGAACCGCGGCACACAAAGAGGCTGGATAACAGAAGTCCGCAGCCGGTCATCGACTTTTTGTCCACCGCGGAGGGATTGGCCCTCAACAAGCACTTCATTCAAATCAACGATCCCGCGACAAAGCGCCAGCTCGTCGGCCTGGTAAAACAGATCGCCAATATGCAGGGCCGGTGAATCCGCGGTCGCAAATTTCCGATCCGGATGTTTCGTATGCAAACTGTCCAGGATGGCATTCCTTGGCCTGCAACATCCCCTCCACGACAGGCCGCGCCGCGCCTTTCCGGGTGTGCACAGCCGGTACTTGAGCATTATTTGGTCTGTGGCGGCGTTTTGCCTTTCCCAGATCAGCGCACGCGCTTTGCAGGCGATTGAGGGCGGACGCTTCGTTCTCACCTCAAGGCTGTACGTGACGTGGGCGTTGAGCGTTCCGGCGTGTTTTCTGATCGGTTACAGCGAGGCGTTCGGCGATTTCAGCCTCAACGCCATCTGGATTACTGTGTCGGCTTTTGAATTTGATATCGGTCGAATTCCACTGATCCTGAACACGTCATGCCAAACGCCCTGTTTGGGCCACCGATTGAAACGGTTGCGAATTTGCTTAGGGTCACGTATATTCAATATGAATATTACCTTCTTTCCTGGGATTGGAACATGGCTAATACATCAATGACGCTTGGCCCTCATTGGGAGGGTTTCATCAAGGAACAACTTGAATCGGGCCGCTATAGCAGTGCTTCAGAAGTTGTACGGGCCGGCCTTCGCGAACTCGAAGCCAGGTCGGAGAAAATTGCCGATCTGAAGGATGCACTGCGCCCTGGTCTTGCGGCTTCTGATCGAGGCGAATTTGTCGAAGACTTAACGGCGCAAGATGTCATTGATCGAGCAATTGCACGCGGCAAAGCCGCATCGTGAGCGGCACCTATAAGATCACACCTCCGGCTTCCAACCATCTTGACGAAATCGCGGATTACACGCTGATTGAATGGGGACCGCAGCAGATGTCGGTCTATATCGACGCGCTATTTGCGAGATTCCAATGGCTTGCGGACAACCCTGAGCTTGGTAAACGCAGACCCGAGTTTGCACCGGACTTGCGTAGCTACCCGGAAGGGTCACATGTGATCTTCTACATGCGCCACACAAACAGGATCGACATTATCGGTGTGCCGCACCAGTCCCGAGACATAGAACGGTATTTTGAAGCGTGAAGGGAAAACATCAGTGTGAGAGCATCGATGTTTTTCCATTTCGAGAAACCTGGATGACCTTGTTGAAGGCCGAACATGGTTCTCGACTGTTTGCGATGGGATGACCGCACATGGTTCCCGCCGGACTTTCTTCCATCTCCGGTGCAGCAAATGGTCCAGGATGTTCCGGTTATCGCGCCATGATTACGAAGAGACCATCTGATACCGCGTTTTGGGATGAGACTGAGATATCAGTTCCAGCGGCCGTAGTTATCGGCGGGGCTGATCGTTATGGGCAGCAGGCGGCGCCAGCCGACTTTGTGTCCTTTACCGCCCGCGCCCGCAGTGGCGATTTCGGATCAGAGATTGAGCAACAGTGCTATAGCCTGTTGCGGGACGCCGCGATCGCCTATGCGGTGTTAGTGGCCGTTTTATTCTCCCCAAAAAGGGCGCCTGAAAATTCCCCAGTCTGGCGCTGATGTGCCAATTGTGAGGGGCATGCCCCTCACAATTGGCTTTCGCCAAATTTCCATCCGGAATGATCCCGATTTGATTGGGGCGTTTGCGGGTGATCCGACTGAGGGAAATCGTTTTGATACATGATTTGAATCGACAAGGCCTGAGCGTGAGTGCGATCGCGCGTCAGGTTGGCTGTGACCGCAAGACGGTCCGCAAATATCTGGAGCTGGGACTGGAGGCTCCCGTTTATAGCCCACGCCCGCCGCGCGGCAGCAAGCTGGATGGCTATCGTGATTATCTGAGGGACCGGGTTACCGAGTTCCCCGATCTATCTGGTCGGCGTCTTCTCCGGGAAATCACCGAACTGGGGTATGAGGGCAGCTATTCCTACTGCGTCACAAGCGCCGATGGATGACGATCGGTTTTCGTAGGGTGTTGCAGCATGGACATCGATCGAGGCTTCTGGCCAGTGCAATGGTCAGACGACGACGCAGTGTCGCGATCGAGTCCGGGATGTGCCTTTCGGGCCGGATCGGCGGCGCCTCTGGGTCGGTAACCGGCGGGAACGGCAGGTTTCTGGAACGTCGGGGCGGCACCCGATCCTGAGGGGGGAATCGTCTGCCGCTCGGCGATCAGGAAACCATAGGCTGCAATGCACAATGTCGCGTGGTGATGGAAGCCGCGCCAGCCGCGCCCTTCATAGTGTCCAAGACCGAGTTCCTGCTTGAGCTCCTGATAGTCGCGCTCGATGCGCCAGCGCAATTTGGCGCGATCGACCATGCGGTCGAAGGCGATGTCCGGCGGCAGGGTGGACAGCCAGTATTTGGTGGGCTCATCCTCGCCCTCGGGCCATTCGATCAACAGCCATTCCTCGGGCCAGGGTTCGGTGCGCGTGTAATCGCGATGGGCCGGACGCACGCGCAACCGGGCAAAGCGCGAGGTCAGCCAGTCGGCCGAGCCCTCACGCCAGGTGACCGTCTGCCAGGCCGTCGCGGGCAGTCCGAGCGCCAGCGCCTTGACCTGCATCGGCTGGTGGTCATCATCGCGCCGCATTCGTTTGGCCGGCCGGCCAAGCCCTGACCGGCCTTTTGCCGGCAGCGGCCCGCTTCCCGGTGCCCAGATGCTGGTGTTCGGCAGGATGCCGGCAACATAGGTCAGCCCGAGCGACGTGATCGCGGTGCGCAGCTTCGTATCGGCGCCGTAGCCGGCATCCATGAGCACAATACCGGGCGCAATGCCGGCCGCAACCGCATCGCGCACCTGAGCAAGCGCGATCTCCGGCCTGGTCGAAAAGCCGACATCCTGCGGCACCTTGGCCGTCTTGCGTCGTATCGCATCGCCCGCCCAATCCTTCGGCAGATACAGCCGCCAGGCCACCGGCAGGCTGGCCGCGTGGTTGGCAATCGACAGCGTCACCGCCACCTGGCAATTGTCCCGCTTGCCCAACTGCCCACAATACTGCCGCGCCACGCCCACCCAGTGACGCCC
Source organism: Hoeflea sp. (assembly GCF_984452065.1). Classification (NCBI taxonomy): domain Bacteria; kingdom Pseudomonadati; phylum Pseudomonadota; class Alphaproteobacteria; order Hyphomicrobiales; family Rhizobiaceae; genus Hoeflea; species Hoeflea sp. The sequence goes on from NZ_CFHWAF010000226.1 coordinate 3,612, forward strand.
CTTCTTGGGAAAGCTGGTGTCGTCGATGATCCAGGCCTCAATCGGACCGCGACGTTCCATCGACGGCAAGACAAGCTCGCGCACCTTGCAAAGAACCCGCGCGTCAGACCATGGCGCGTTGCCCACAAAGTGCAGCAGCGACTGATGTTGCGCAGCCACCCGCGAAGGCGCCGTCACCGCCGCAATCGGCTCGACGCTCTTGCGGTCGCAAGGCAGCAAAAGCCCCTTGCAATAATCCCGAAGCGGCTGTGTAATGGATATGTCAAGCAACTTTTCGGTTCGGATCGAATTTTTG
>NZ_CFHWAF010000227.1:0-3852 GCF_984452065.1 Hoeflea sp.
GTGCTTGACGGCAAGGAGGTGGCGGAATGACCGTTTATTTTATCGGAGCCGGACCGGGCGCGGCTGACCTCATCACCGTGCGCGGCCAGCGGCTTGTGGAGCGCTGCCCCGTCTGTCTTTTTGCCGGATCGCTGGTGCCGCAGGAGATTGTCGCCGCCGCGCCGGCGGATGCGCTGGTGCTCGATACCGCGCCGATGCATCTCGATGCCATTATCGAGGAGATCGATAAGGCGCAGCGTCAGGGCAAGGATGTCGCCCGCGTGCACTCGGGCGACCCTTCCATCTATGGAGCGATTGCGGAGCAGATGCGCCGCCTGGACGGGCTCGGCATCGATTATGAGGTGGTGCCGGGCGTACCGGCTTTTGCAGGGGTGGCGGCGCAGCTCAAGACCGAGCTGACATTGCCGGAAATCGCCCAGACGATCATCATTACGAGGACCGGCATGAAGGCCTCGTCGATGCCCGATGGCGAGCAACTGGAAATCCTCGGCCAATCCGGGGCGACTCTCGCCATCCACCTTTCGATCCGCAATCTCGACTATGTGCGCACGGCGCTCGCGCCACATTACGGCGAGGATTGCCCGGTCGTGATCGCCTATCGCGCCACCTGGCCGGACGAGCTCTACATCAAGACCACGCTTGCCGGGATGAAGCAGGAGGTCCGCAAGGCAAAGCTGACCCGGACTGCGCTGATCATGGTCGGACCAGTCCTTGGCGAAGCGGAGTTTCGCGACTCCGCGCTTTACGACGCCAGCTACTCCCACGTGCTGCGCAATGCGGGCAAGAAAAAGAACCGCGAGGCTGTCTAGGTGATCGCCGCCATCAGCGCATCGACGGTTTCGAACGCATCGTCGCTCATAAGATGCGGCCGCTCGATCATGATAACGGGCAGTTCAAGCGCGCGCGCGGCGAGGATCTTGGCATATGCACCCGTGCCGCCGGAGTTCCGGCAAACGATGTGGTCGACGGAAAAGCCACGCAGGAGCCGGATTTCTTCCTGCGGATCCGCAGACGGTTTTCCGCCAATCAGGTCAAAGGATACGAAGGGCGGCAATTCGACCGGCGTGTCCACCATGCGCAGTATGAAATGGACGTCCTTACGGGCCGCGAACGCGCCGATATGCTGGCTGCCGAGGGCGAGAAACACCCGGGATCGTTGCGGAATGGCATCGCGCGCCGCTTCGAGCGACGGAACGCCGGTCCACCGGTCGCCCGGACCGGCCCGCCAGGACGGGCGCTGGAGCGACAGCAGCCGGATGCCGGCCTTGCCCGCTGCAAGGCGGGCGTTTGCGGAGATGGTGCCGGCAAAGGGATGGGTTGCATCGATCAGCATGTCGAACCCTTCAGCGCGCAGATATTCAGCAAGGCCGCCCGCTCCTCCGAAGCCGCCGATGCGGAGCTCCCCGGCAGGCGTTCTCGGGTCATGCGTGCGGCCGGCGAGCGATGTGACCACCCGCATCGAACCGCGGGCCGCGAGCCGGCCGGCCAGATCGGCTGCGTCGGCCGTGCCGCCCAGGATCAGGACGGAGTCAGGGGACGCGGGCAATCACAACACCCTTTCGGTCGGTCACGATGACATCGACATCAACCGGCGCACCGCGCAGGGTATCAATAGCCGTTTGCCGAGCCTTTTGTGCGACGGGCGCGGCAAGGTCGATGTCGTTTTGTCTCGCAATTTCAAGTGCTTCAAGCGCTGTATTCGCACAAAGCATCCGGGTTCTTATGTGGTTACCGGGAAGGTTCTGTGGCAGCAGGTCTGCAAGGAATTCCAGATCGACCTGACTGCGGCTCGAATGAAGGTCCAAAGCGCCTTGCGCCAGCTTGGTCAGCTTGGCGAAACCGCCGGCAATGGTCAGCCGATCGACCGGGTGACGGCGCAGATATTTCAGCAACCCGCCGGCGAAATCACCCATATCGAGGAGCGCGATGTCGGGCAGATCATAGATCTTTTGGGCAGCGGTCTCGGAGGTCGATCCGGTGGCGCCCAGCACATGCGTGAGGCCGGCGGCACGGGAGACGTCGATGCCGCGGTGGATGGAATGTATCCACGCCGAGCAGGAAAAGGGCTGCACAATGCCGGTCGTGCCGAGGACAGACAGACCACCCACAATGCCGAGCCGCGGGTTCCAGGTTTTTTCCGCCAGTTCTTCTCCGCCCGGGATCGAGATGGTGATTTCGATATCGGTCGTCTGTCCGAAACGCGCGCATGTTTCTTCCGCGACGTCGCGCATCATCTCTCGCGGCACCGGATTGATCGCCGGTTCGCCGACGGCGACCGGCAGGCCGGCCAGGGTGACAGTGCCGACACCGGAACCGGCGGCAAACCGGATACCGGCGCCGTCTTCCAGCTTGCGGACGGTGGCGATCACCGTGGCGCCGTGGGTGACGTCCGGATCGTCGCCGGCATCCTTGACGATGCCGGCGGAGGCGTAACCGTCGGCGCTGCTCTCGAAAGCAAGGGCAAAGGACGGCTCCTGTCCTTTCGGCAACCGGATTGTGACGGGATCGGGGAACGCACCGCTGAAGAGCGCGGTCAGCGCGGCCTTTGTCGCCGCCGTCGCGCAGGCGCCTGTCGTCCAGCCGCGGCGCAGCGGGGAGGATTCGTTCTTGGTTTCCGTCGGCGTTGTATTCATGCTGTGCTTATAGGCGACCCGCTGCGGGAGCGGAAGACGGAGGCCGTGTCATGACGGACGGGCTTTTCAAAGGACTGCCGGCAATCGAGCCGGGAAGCGTCTGGCTTGTCGGGGCTGGTCCCGGCGATCCGGGTCTTTTGACGCTCCACGCGGTGCATGCCATAGGCGAGGCCGATGTGATCGTCTACGACGCGCTGGTCAACGCATCCTGTCTGGAACTGGCAAGACCGGGCGCGAAGCTCGAATATGCGGGAAAACGCGGCGGAAAGCCCTCCGCCAGGCAGCGCGACATCTCCTTGCGCCTGGTGGAGCTTGCCCGCGCCGGCAAGAAGGTCGTCAGGCTCAAGGGCGGGGATCCCTTCGTTTTCGGGCGTGGAGGCGAGGAGGCCAAAACGCTGTTCGATCACGGTGTTGCGTTCCGCATCGTGCCGGGCGTGACGGCCGGCATCGGCGGTCTCGCCTATGCCGGCATTCCGGTGACGCATCGCGATGTCAATCACTGTGTCACCTTCCTGACCGGGCATGATTCCGGCGGTGTCGTTCCCGATCAGATCGACTGGGATGCGGTCGCCAGAGGTTCGCCGGTGATCGTCATGTATATGGCGATGAAACACATTGCCTCGATTGCCGAGAACCTGATGCGGGCCGGGCGGGCGGCCGATGAGCCTGTGGCGGTGGTCTGCAACGCCACGACCGATCAGCAGCAGGTGCTCGAAACCACGCTCGGCGGTGCAGAGCAAGACCTGATTGTCGCTGGCCTGTCGCCGCCGGCCATCGTGGTCGTCGGCGGCGTTGTCGGCATGCGGCGCCTTCTGGACTGGATGGGCAACGGGCCTTCCGGCCGCTTGGAGAGTGCGGCGGAATGAAAGGCCTTCTGATCGCTTCTCCCATGTCGGCCTCGGGCAAAACGACCGTTACGCTCGGGCTCTTGAGAGCGCTTGCGCGCCGCGGCCTGCCGGTTGCGTCCGGCAAGGCGGGCCCCGACTATATTGATCCCGCGTTCCATACGGCCGCCTGCGGGCGGAGCTGCATGAATTTCGATCCCTGGGCGATGCGGCGTGACCTGCTTCTGGCAAATGCCGGGCTTGTATCCGGCGGCGAGCGGCTCCTGGTCATCGAGGCGATGATGGGGCTCTTCGATGCGGCCGCGGACGGCACCGGCGCGGCAGCGGATGTCGCCGCACTGTTGCGCTTGCCGGTCGTTTTTGTCGTCAATTGC
>NZ_CFHWAF010000228.1:0-3578 GCF_984452065.1 Hoeflea sp.
CGCTGCTTTTTGTTGCGCTGGCGGTCGTCCTCGATCGGCTCTACCCGCCGCCGCTTCCGGATGTGCAGAAACTGTCGGTCGAAGTTGTCGACCGCAATGGCGCCCTTTTGCGTGTCTTTGCGGCGGCTGATGGCCGCTGGCGCATGACGCCAAGGCTGGACAGGCTCGACGGCGAATTTCTTGACCTGCTCATTGCCTATGAGGACAAGCGTTTCTGGTCTCACCACGGTGTCGATCCGCTGGCGATGGCGCGGGCGGGCGCCCAGATGATCGCGCATGGCCGCATCGTATCCGGCGGATCGACCATAACGATGCAGCTTGCCCGTCTTCTGGAGCCGCGGCCCTCGCGCACGCTCGGCGCCAAGTTGCTTCAGGCGGCAAGGGCGCTGCAACTGGAGCGGCGGCTGGACAAGGAGGAGATTCTCGCCTGGTACCTCACGCTTGCTCCCTATGGCGGCAATCTTGAGGGCGTGCGCGCGGCAAGTCTTGCCTATTTCGGCAGGGAGCCGGATGCACTGCGTCTCGATCAGGCGGCGCTGCTCGTCGCCCTGCCGCAGTCTCCGGAAACGCGGCGGCCCGACCGCTACCCCGAGGCCGCCCGGCGCGCGAGCCTTCGGGTTCTTCAGCGCGCGGCGGATAATGACCTGATCGACAGGCGTGAGGTCCGCCGCGTCGCAGACCTGCGGTTTTCAGCCGAGCGCCGCCCGCTGCCGGCGCTTGCCGCCCATCTGGCCGAGCGCGCCCGCACGGGCGATCCGCAAAGCAGGCGGCACCAGACACGTCTGTTGCGCGACGTGCAGGCGGGTCTTGAAAGCGTGGCGGCGGAAGCGGCCGGGCGACTTGGCGAGCGCCTGTCCGTTGCCATCGTCATGGCTGACGGGCGAGACGGCAGCATCGTGGCCCAGATCGGTTCGGCCGGTTTCTTCGACGGCAGGCGCGCCGGCTGGATCGATATGAGCCGGGCGCAGCGCTCGCCGGGTTCGACGCTGAAGCCGTTTATCTACGGGCTTGCCTTCCAGGAAGGGCTGGTGTCGCCGGAAACGCTGATTTCAGACCGGCCGGCGGATTTTTCCGGCTATCGTCCGCAGAATTTCGATCTTCAGTTTCAGGGCGATGTCAGCGTGCGGCGCGCGCTGCGGCTCTCGCTCAACGTTCCGGCCGTGCGGCTGCTTTCCGCCGTCGGTCCCGTGCGCCTGTCCGCCTTGCTGCGTCGGGGAGGAATGCGCTACGCCCTGCCGCAAGGAGACCGGCCGGGCCTGTCGATCGGTCTTGGCGGCATTGGCACCCGGCTTGTCGACCTGGTGCAGATCTACAGCATATTCGTGAGCGGAACCGGTCAGGCGGTCACCCTCGCAAATGGCATCGACAGTCCGTCGCATGGCAGCGGTACCAGTCCGTTGTTGAGCGATGTCGCGCTCTGGCATGTGCGCGATATCCTCAGCGGCGCGGCGCCGCCCGCCGGTTCGCCGCAACTCGCCATCGCCTACAAGACCGGCACGAGTTATGGTTACCGGGACGCCTGGTCGGTCGGTTTTGACGGGCGCTATGTCATCGGCGTGTGGATCGGGCGCGCCGACAACAGCGCGGTGCCCGCACTGACGGGGCTGAATTCCGCCGCACCGGTGCTGTTCGAAGCCTTTGCAAGGACGGGGCTCGATGTCGTTCCGTTCGGGTCGCCGCCATCGGGCGCGGTGCGCATTGCGCGCCATGAGCTGCCCGAGCCGATGCGCCGCTACCGGTCCGCGGAGGAAAGGCTGCAGGCAATGCCGGGCGGCGAGGCCGCTCCGCATATCGCCTATCCGCCGTCCGGTGCGCGCGTTGCGCTCAGTCGCGGGCAGACGGGCAGCTTCCGGCCGCTTGTCGTCAAGCTGCAGGGCGGGCGTCCGCCGTTCAGGTGGCTGGCGAACGGGAAGCCGGCCGGCGCGCCGGTGCGCGATCGGCAGTGGCAATGGATGCCGGACGGGCCGGGAAGCACGCACCTCGCCGTCATCGATGCCGCCGGGCGCAGCGTCAATGTCGATGTGGTGATCGAGTAGGTTCCGGCGCGCTATTGCGCCATTACGGATTTGTAGACTTCCACGTCGGCATGGCCGTCCAGGGCCAAGCCGTTGCGTATCTGATAATCAAGAATCACCGCGCGCATTTTCAATCCGATGCGGCCATCGGTTCTCGGCACCTTGTAGCCGAGGGACTGCATTTTTTCCTGCATCTCGATGCGCTCTTTCTTGTTGAGCGGCCGCTCGACATTCCAATTGCCGGCAAGCGGCGAGTGCCGGTTCGCGATCCGGTCCGCCAGATGGCCGACGGCGAGCGCATAGGCATCGGAGAAATTATGGGATTTCAACACCATGAAATTGTCCGTGGCGAGGAAGGCGAGCCCTTCGATGCCGCTCGGAAACAACAGGGTAGCGGAGCCCTTGTCAGGCAGGCTGCCGCCGTCGGCCCGCACCACGCCGCGCTTGACCCAGTTGCGGTAGGTGTCATCGGCCCTGGTCAGGTCGATGCCCTCGGGAAGACTGACCTGATAACCCCAGTTCTCACCGGTGCTCCAGCCGTAGCCCTTGAGATAGTTGGCGGCGGACGCCAGCGCGTCGGGCGCGCTGCGCCACAGATCGCGCTTTCCGTCGCCATTATGGTCGACGGCATATTCAAGGAAGCTGGACGGCATGAACTGGGTCTGGCCGACCGCGCCCGCCCAGGACCCGCGCATCTGTTTGCGGTCCAGCTTTTCCTGCTGCAGCACAAGCAGCGCGTTGATGAACTCCTTCTTGAAGTAGTCACCACGGTAGCCTGCATGCGCGAGCGTTGCCAGCGACCGCAACGTATCGCTGTTGCCGATGAAGCCGCCGTAATTGGTCTCCATTCCCCATATGGCGACGACCACATACCGGTCGACGCCGTATTTGCGCTCGATCGCTTTCAGGGTCCGGTCGTATTTCCTTGCCATTGCCCGCCCGTTTTTCACGATACCGGACGTCACCCGCTTGCCGACATATTGGCCGATGCTTCGTTTGAATTCCGGCTGGCTTTCGGTGAACTTCAGGATCCTGGTGTTGGCGGTGAGGCCGGTTGTCGCAGCCTCGAAGGTCTCCCACGTCACACCGGCGTCGGCGGCTTCGGGATAAAGTGAATCCACATAGTTTTTGAAGCTCGGTCCGGCGTTGGCCGAAGGCAGAGCAGGCACCATAAACAGCGCGACCGCGAGGGTCAGAAGTACCGAATATCGGGTGTTTCGGGTCGACATGAGCGGAGCATAGCAAGAACGCGTGCCGTGGCAAGAAGCCAGGGGCGCGGACCGCAAACCCCGGTATCCAAAGTTCGCGCTATACAGGAAATAAAGGACTACTTTTCCTCTTCACAAGAATCGTTATGGTTGATTTGGATACTTGTCATCCGGGGTTGGGGGATGAGGGGGATCGGTAGAGAAGCCCGGCGCGCCGGTCCGGCGCGACGTGGGACGGCGGTTCGAATCAGGTGCAGAAGACGACTCAAACGACGCGAGCCGGCTCGTGCGGATTGGATTGGGTCGTGTCCCCTGAAGTGGTGTAGCAGTGCGTTAGCAAAGCCGTTCGCGAGCG
>NZ_CFHWAF010000229.1:0-3547 GCF_984452065.1 Hoeflea sp.
GTGAAAGTGTAATGACTTTGGACGCTTAACGGGGAAGATTCAACCTGCATCAGAAACCTTTTTTGCCGGAAAATGCCATGGTGCCTGGCCATGCATCAAATCTCGGCGGCGATCCGTCTGGCGCTTGCCCGCTCGCGGTGGATGACATAGAGCCCGGCACCGATGGTGATGGCGATCCCGAGCGCCGCCAGCCCGTTGGGAAGGTCGCGGAAAATGAGCCAGCCGACCAGTGTGGCGAAGGGTATCTCGAGATATTGCATCGGCGCCAGCGTGGCAGACGGTGCAAAGCGCAGCGACCATGTCATCAGCAGATGCGCCACCGTGCCGAATACGCCGAGCAACACCAGCAATACCCATTCATCCACACTTGGTGCGGTCAGGACCAGAGGCTCGATTTCCGCGTCGTGAAAAACGATCAGGATCAGGGCGAGAATGGCCGTTGCGACCGCTCCGCTCGAGAACTGCAGGCTGACCGGGTCCACCTCCTTGGCAATCTGCCGGGTGACGAGCATGAAGAAGGAGAAGACAACGGCCACGAGCAGAGGCAGAAGGGCCGGTGCCCCGACCTCGGCGAAATTGGGCTGGATGACGAGCAATGTTCCGGCAAACCCGACGGCGCAGGCGGCAAGCCGGTGCGGGCCGACCTCCTCCGACAGGACGAACTTGCCCAAAAGGAGCATGATGAACGGCATGACGAAGGCGATGGCCACCGCGTCGGCCAGCGGCAGATGGCGCAGCGCCGCAAACATTGCGCCGATGCCGACAATATGAAGCACGGTGCGCAGCACCATAAGCCGGAACACCCGCGCCGACATGTGCAAAGCCCGCCCCGTCAGGAAAACCAGCGGCATAAGCAGTATGGTCTGGACAAGGAACCGGAACACAAGCAGCACACCGAGCGGAACCGCATCGCTCAGCAGCTTGGCGATGGAATCGCCCAGCGGCGCGAGAATGCAGAAACCGAGCATGAGAACAATGCCGAGCAGCGGCCTGTCGGAAATCATGCCGCGACGTTAGACCGTTTCGCGGTAGGATTGAAAGACCGTGGAATACTTTTTTTCGCTCTGCATCCAAACCGGTCCGCCAATGCATCTATGAGGGCAGAAACGCGAAATTCATGGAGACACCAATGCACATAGCAGGTCTGGAAGGAATGGGTGCGGGTCTGGCGGCGCTCGGCTTCTGGTTCTTTGTCGCCGCCATCATTGTGGCCGGCATCTGGTACGACATCGCCAAGCGGCGCACACAGCACGAAACCCTGCGCCGTATCGTCGAAAGCGGACAGGCCATCGACCAGGATGTGCTGGACAGGATCCTGGCATCCACGGATGGAGGCGGACAGCGGTTGGAGCGTGAACTCATGGTTTACGGCCTGGTGACGCTGTTCGTCGCGCCGGGCATCGCGGTTCTGGCCTGGCTGATCAGCCTGCAATACGCGCCGGCTTTCTATCCGGTGCTCGGCGCGGCCTTTCTCGTCGGCTTTGTGGCGCTCGGGCTGATTGCGGCGGCGCGCTATGTCGCCCGCCGCAACCGCGAGGACGACCATCCCGCCCGGCCTGGCCGCTAAAGCACGGGATCGGGGCGGTGACGACATATTCCAAAGCCCCGGAGGCGCTGATCGCCGGACTGGCGAAGAACGGCGACCGCCGCGCCTTCGAGGAACTGGTGCGCCGGCGCCAGTCATGGCTGCGCAACCTCATGCGCCGCCTGTGCGGCGATCCGGCCCTTGCGGACGATCTGGCTCAGCAGGCGTTTTTGGACGCATGGCGCCATATCCACCGGTTGAGACAGCCCGGCAGCTTCGGCGCCTGGCTAAAGCGGACGGCGATCAATATCTGGCTTCAGCATTGCCGCCGCCGCGACGTGCTGAAGAACGCCGAAGGGCCTGACGACATAGAGGATCGGATAGAGCATAACGCTGATATCGCCTTCGATCTTGATCGGGCGCTTGCCGGCCTTCCTGAGGCTGTACGGCTTTGTATCGTTTTGTCCTATAGCGAAGGGATGAGCCATGGCGAAATTGCCGAATTCACGGGCCGGCCGGCAGGCACGGTCAAATCCCATATCCGGCGCGGCACACAGCGCTTGAAACAGACCCTGTCCGCCTATGGTGACAAAGCCGATTGTGAGGAACAGACATGATTGACGAACGCGATCGCGACCTGAATGCACTTTTTGCCGACGCCGACCGGCCGTTGGAAGACGATGCCTTCATATCCGCTACGATGATGAAAGCGAAACACAGTCGTTATCGCCGCTTTGCCGGGTTCCTGCCTGTTGTTTTGGCGTTGCTTGCAGCGCTTTTGTTCGCCGCGCCGCTTCAGCAACTCGCCGTTCTGGCAACGGGCGCTCTGGCGATGCCGCTGCTGCCGATCGGTGATCCTTTTTTTGCCGCAGCCCTGCTGCCCGTGAATAATTTTGCTGCCCTGTGCGCGATCGCTTTTTTGCTGCTGCGTGCTGCGCATCGACGCCTGTTTCGCTGAAGCCGGCGCGCCTGCTGTTGCGATCACCCGGCTCTATCGGCCTCCTGACAAAACGTTGTCAGGAGGCCGATGGTGCGGACTTTACCTTCTCGGCCATTCGCATACATTTGAACAGGGTTTAACAAAGTTGAGCACGCCCGACACCGGCGTGCCTGAATTCACCGTCATCTTGAACGGTCTGTCCGTGGCTTGGAGGACATCGGGAGGTGTCGGTGTCTCGGGCGACCAGCGCATACCGAAGAGGGAGGCGACTTAATAGATAACGGCAGGCATTTTATTCCAACCCAGGATCGAGGACTGAAACAGTGACACCTGCAACGAAACCCGCCCCTTCAGCCGAAACGGGTATCAAATTATACCAATCCGTCCGAGCGCGCTCCCAGGCGCTTGTCAAAGGGCTGACGCCTGAAGACATGACGCTCCAGTCGATGGAGGACGCAAGCCCTGCCAAATGGCACCTGGCGCACACGACATGGTTCTTCGAGGAGTTCATCCTCAAGCCGCGCGTCTCCGGTTACCGGTCGCCGGACGAGCGCTTTGCTTTCCTGTTCAACTCCTACTACGTCCAGGCCGGGCCGCGGCATATGCGCTCCAAGCGCGGCATGATCTCCCGTCCGGCCATCGAAGAGGTGCTGGCCTACCGCGCCCATGTCGATGACGCCATGCGCCGCCTCCTGTCCGAGGAGCGCGATGATGCGTCCGAGGTTCGCGATCTCGCCGAACTCGGTTGCCATCACGAAATGCAGCATCAGGAACTGCTGGTGACCGACCTTCTGCATGCGCTGTCGCACAATCCGCTGATGCCCGCCTACCGCGCGCCCGAGCCTATCCGTGTTGCCGAGGAAAGACCTCTGCAATGGATCGACCACGAGGGCGGACTGGTTGAAATCGGACATGACGGCAGCGGTTTCGCCTATGATTGCGAAGGCCCCCGTCACAACACCTACCTGCAGCCCTTCCGCCTTGCGTCCCGCCCGGTGACAAACCGCGACTGGATCGCCTTCATGGATGACGGCGGTTACCGGACCGCGACGCTCTGGCTTTCCGACGGTTGGGCGAGGTGT
>NZ_CFHWAF010000230.1:0-3495 GCF_984452065.1 Hoeflea sp.
GATTGAGATGCCGGATTGCAGCGGATCAAGGCCGTCACCCGGCCCTTATTTGTGAGCGGATCGGCACCGTTCACCAGTGCAAAACCACATGATAGAAAAAATCTATCAAAAATTATGTAATTAACAATTTGGCTCTTAGGCATGAAATGGTCAATGTCGCGCCGCTGATAATTCCCCGGAGCCTAACCATGATCACAAACGCCTTTACCCCACGTCGGGGCAAAAACGATGCTGTCCCGGACCCGAGTCCCACGGCACGATGCGCCTGCGGCGTGATCAAGGGAGCCTGACATGGAAAGCCTCTTATCACCTGTCATACTGTTCTTCATTCTGGGTGCTCTGGCCGCCTTCGCACGCTCCGACCTTGCGTTTCCGGAGTCGATGTCCAAGGCGCTGTCGCTTTACCTTATGTGCGCCATCGGATTGAAAGGCGGAATCCTCGTCGCCGGCAGCGGCTTCACCACGGACCTGCTGCTTGCCGCGACGGCGGGCCTCGTGCTCAGCTGTCTCATTCCGGTCGGAGCCTTCGCGGTCCTTCGCACGTTCGGCCGCCTCGACGCGACCAACTCGGCTGCCGTGGCTGCGCATTATGGTTCCGTCAGCGTGGTCACCTTCATCGCCGGCAATCAGATCCTGACCGACAACGGCATGGCGCCCGCCGGTTATATGATTGCGGTGCTGGCGCTCATGGAAACACCGGCGATCATCGTCGGCTTGTTCCTCGCCCGCGGCGGGAACGGGATGAAGATGCAATCCGGCCAGGAGCTTATGCGGGAAACGCTGCTGAACGGATCGGTCGTTCTGCTCACCGGCAGCTTTATCATCGGGCTCATTATCGGCAAGGACGGATTCGAGCCCATCGCGCCGGTGTTCGAGGCCGGCTTCAATGGGCTGTTGTGTCTCTTCCTGCTCGACATGGGACTGATCGCGGCACGCAGGATCAGCAACGCGCGCAGCCTGACGGCCCGTCTCGTCCTGCTGGCGATCGTGTTCCCGGTCGTCAATGGAACAATCGGCTGTATCGCCGGCGCAATGATCGGCCTCGATGTGGGCACGACCACGGCACTCGCGATCCTCGCCGCCAGCGCCTCATACATCGCTGTCCCGGCGGCAATGCGGCTCGCCCTGCCGAAGGCGGACGCCGGGCTCTACCTTTCCCTGTCGCTCGCCGTGACGTTTCCGTTTAACATCATGATCGGCATTCCGCTTTACACCCAGCTCGCAAAACTGATGGTCTGACAATGGTAACGATATCTCCACGAAAAAAGATCGAGATTCTCGTCGATACGCCTCTCCTGCGGCGCTTGCGCGAAGTGGCGGAAGACGTCGAGGCGGATGGTTACACGGTGCAGCGCACTCAGGGCGGAAAAGGTTCGCGCGGGCGCTGGTTCGACGACCAGGTCACCGGCGGTGCCGGAAGCAAGGTTGTATTCACCACCATCCTCGATGAAGCCACGGCGGACCATCTGCTTCAGGCCCTTGAGCCGCTGATGGATGAGTATGGCCTTCTCGTGACCGTCAGCGACGTGGACCTGGTGCAGGCTCAAAAGAGCTGACCGAACCCAGGCGCGATCGCCTGACCGCATGCGATAGAAGCTTTCGATTGAAGGACCCGCCAGTTTCGATTGGAAACAGGCGGTGCCCGGCATCACCTCTTGGTTTCAAACCAAATGCGAGGAAACCGGAGAGCCTATGTCATGACCATCAATCAGCTTCTTGGACAATTTCTGGGCGGCCAGTCCGGCGACACGTCCGGCGCGGCGGCCAGCCCGGCGGCGCAACTGCTTAATCCCGCGGGGCTCGGAGGCGGGCTTGCGGCGGGCGGGCTGGTCGGGCTGCTTGTCGGCAACAAGAAAATGCGGAAGAAGGCGGCGAAGTACGCCGGCGGCGCCGCGATGATCGGCGGCGGAGCGGCGCTGGCGGCGATCACCTTCCGGGCGTTCAGCAACTGGCAGGACCGCTCCCGGTCACCCCAGGCCGAGACGCCGAAGCCGCTTTCGCCGGACAAGCCTTCGCTTGCCCAGTTCGACCCGGAGACGGCAATGGGAGCCGACGGCAAGCCGTTCCAGTTCGCCCTCGTCAAGGCCATCATCACGGCCGCAAATGCCGACGGGCATATCGACGATGACGAGCGCAAGACAATCAAGGATGCGATCGCCACAACGCAACTCGACGCACAGTCGAACATGCTGATCTTCGACACGTTGAGCGAGCCGCCGGATGTGGAAACCATTGCCGGTTATGCAAAGGGGCTGGAACAGGCGAGCGAGCTCTATCTGGTCTCGAGAATGGTGCTGGACACCGAAAACGCCGCCGATCTTTCCTATCTGCAGGCGCTCGTCAAAGCGCTGGCGCTGCCGCGCGACCTCGTCATGCACCTGGAAGAGCAGTTGTCACGCCCGGCAAACAAAGCGGCCTGAATCCGGGCGGGCGCGGCCCGATTTCAAACCGCCTTTGATAAGGACGCGCCCGTGGCGACCGGCTTCGGCCGGTCGCCAACAAAATCGAATGTCACGAAACCCACCTTGACAGAATCGCGGACCGGCCCTCTTAATAGGGGTCTTGAACCCGGGGAGCTCTGGCAAGGAGCTGAGAGGCCGATGGCGCGATAGCGCAGCGCGGCGACCCGTCGAACCTGATCCAGTTAACGCTGGCGTAGGGATGGTACAGCCGCTACCGGCCGCTCATGGCCGAAAGTGTCCTTTCGTATCCCATTGCCGTGCTGAAACTTGGATCCCCAACAACGGGAGATTCAAATGAACGCAGAAGCACCCACCATCACCCGAGGCCCCCTGCCCGCCTCGCGCAAGGTCTACACCACCGGCTCCCTTTATCCGAACATCCGCGTTCCCATGCGCGAGATCGCGCTGCACCCGACTGCAGGCGAACCGCCGGTGAGTGTCTATGACAGTTCAGGGCCCTATACCGAGGACGGAGTGGAGACCGACATCGCCGCCGGCCTGCCGCGCATTCGCGAGGCGTGGATTAAAGCACGGCGGGACGTTGAGACCTATCAGGGCCGGCATGTGAAGCCGGAAGACAACGGTTTTGTCTCCGGCGACAGGCTGACGCCGGAATTTTCGGTCCGCCACATGCCGCTGCGGGCAAGCGGCAGCGCGCCGGTCACCCAGCTCGCCTATGCGCGCGCCGGGATTGTCACGCCGGAAATGGAGTTCATCGCAATCCGGGAGAACCTTGGCCGCGATGCGTTGCGGCACGGGGCGGAGCGCGACGGCGACAGTCACGGCGCCTTCATCCCCGATCGTGTCACACCGGAATTTGTCCGCGACGAGGTGGCACGGGGTCGCGCCATCATCCCGGCCAACATCAATCACCCGGAAAGCGAGCCGATGATCATCGGACGCAATTTTCTGGTCAAGATCAACGCCAATATCGGCAATTCCGCCGTCACCTCGTCCATGGCCGACGAGGTCGACAAGATGGTCTGGGCAATCCGCTGGGGCGCGGACACGGTGATGGATCTTTCGACCGGCC
>NZ_CFHWAF010000231.1:0-3492 GCF_984452065.1 Hoeflea sp.
CCGGATTCTATCCAATACAACCGCTTCTGATGTCTCAAATGAGACAGCCCAAATGACTCTGCTCTTCTGATGACGCAGACGCCCGCCGCTGGCCATCGTCAATCCTCGAAGAATGCTTCAGAGCAAAGATCGCACCATCCAAGGATTGATGACGGTTAGACCAGCCGTCTTGAACGGATCGACATCGCGCGTCGCGACAGCGAAGTTTCGCACGCTGGCAGTCGCTGCAATCTGTATATCTGCAACGCCAGCCGGCCGACCGGCCGCTTCCGCCCTGGCGGCGATACGGGCTGCTTCAATGGCCACCGATCCGTCAAAGGCAAGGATGCGGTCAGCGAACAGCTGGCCCACGGTGAAATCGTACAGCTGCCACAACGCAGTTTTACGCCGACCTTCCGGAAGGCGGTCGATGCCCGCGCGCAGTTCCATTACGGTGACGGCCGAAACGAACAAGGCTTCAGCCTTTTGCGCGTTCATCCAGTCGAGCACAGCCGGCGTAGGCGCAGGCCGCATGGTTTCGGAGATGACGTTGGTATCAACGACGATCAATGGAATTCAGCCGGTTCGACCGGTTCATCGCTCTGCTCCAAGGGCGGATAATCGACGTCCAGTTCGGCCGCGCGGCGCGCGACCAGATCGCCGAGCGGCACGCTTGGCCGCGTGGCACGATCCAGCACCTCGCGGACGAACGCCTCGGCGCTGATACCTTTCTCGGCGGCCGCGATCCGGATCCGGCGATGCACATCCTCGGACAGGTTTCGAACGGTCAGTGTTTTCATGATCGCCTCCGATCACAGATATGATTGCAAATATAGCATATGCTAGCTTTGACAGCATGTGTCAATAATGACTGCGTCAACCGATCTCGGCGATCAGCGCTTCTGTCACTTAGCCCTTTATCGCAAGACTCCGCCCTCAATGATTTCAGTAGATTGACAAAACACCAAATTCTTAGAGACATCATTGCCATGCTTGTAACACCTGACTCCATGCACAAGATCGATGCTCTGGTTCAAAACCAGATGGAGGACATTCTTTTTGGACAAATTCGGTCAACAAACACCTACGCAATGACCGAAGAGTTACAGAAAACAACGCCCTGAACCTCAAGGCGCCGTGCTTTACCTGAACAGTCGATCATTCCACCAGATCGGTGTTTCCAAGCCTGTCGTAACTGACACGAATTCACTGTGGCCCGTGTTGAAGATGATGTTTTGTTCCATGCGGGCGACAACTGAGGGGACGATGAGGACAGCTGATCTTTCCTCATGAAACCACTTGCGGCCAAAACTCCGCGCCGCTTCGCCGTCTGGGGCACTCCATCCTTCGATGAGGTCGGGATTGACCACCTCATAGCTTGTTCCAACTGGAATTGAGATCTCCATGAAATGCTGACCGCCTGGGATCTCGCCTTCGAAATGTACGAGTTTTTCCAGCATAGCGGTTGAGTAATGTTTCCAAGCGTAGATGACCGTGGCGCCCGCTTCGTGCCACCGGCCCGATGCAAGTCGGGCGCCGCCGTCGTCCCAGATCGGAAACTCTCCCTCCGGATCACCTATTCGGTAAGCTGTAAGGGCACTATCAAGTCGTCGGTGCGAGCTCATACAGAGAAGCCAGACTCCGCACGCTTTAGCATATTGATAACGGCTTCCGTTCCCGCCGAATTAGACTGTGCCATTTCCATGGGCGTGCGCCCATGAAGCAGCTTGTGAGGTCGGTTCAAGAACCGTTTAATGGCGGCCGCATCACCCTTGTAAAGACGACTGACGGCATCCACGACGCGACTGACTTCATAGAGCCGCTCGCTCATTTCACGCGAGAGCGCTTTCCGGTTTTTCTTGGCCCGTCGCAACGTAGCCTCCGGGATGAGGGGTCCAACCACATGTCCGCGCCCTACTGCCAGGATGAGAGCATCGGCTGCAGCAACAGACAGGCCTTGCGCGATCTTGTCGGCGAGGCCGATATCATCAAGCGGCGCTTTTGCTCTTACGCCCAGAAGCTTGCCTATACGGCCAGCCTCCGAACCGGGAAGGGCGTCATGTACTGCGTAGGCCACGAGGGGATTCATCGGTAACTCCAGAACCGTCATATGGCGATAATTTAGTCGTCAGCTGACTCAATACACCCATACCGCGGAAGGTCGGATCGGCCGCCATGGGCTGCGCTATGGGCTGAAACGACTTTCAGCCGTGACCTCAAGCGCGCGGCTGGCGCGCGGATCGCCGCCAGCGTCCGGCCGATGGCCGGCGATGGCCTTGTCGCGATCGCGGATCAGATCGATGATCTCGGTTTCATGCGCTGCCAGCACCGCCGTCAGCCAGCGGTTCACCAGATAGTTCGGCTGCGGCATGTGCACGTCGAACCGGTGCAGGAGCGCGATCGTAGGTTCGGCGTCGAGCCAGTCGTCGCCGATCACCCAGTGATTGACGGTAAAAAGACGCAGCGGCCGGCCATGCGGATCGACGCCCACCGCGCACAGATGGTGGATTGGCCCCTCCGCCCCGTCCGGCCGCACGAAGCAATGAAAATGGCCGTGCTCGCCCGCATGCGTCGCCGGGTCGTGGCTGTGATAGAACCACTGCGCACCGGTTTGCGGGTCGAAGACCTCGCCGACAGGATACTTCGCCCAGCTTTGCGGCTGCTCAACGTCCCGCAATGTCTCTGTCAAGACGGTGGCGCCGCCTTTGGCCAGCACCTGCTCGCAAAACGCGATTTCGCGACGGGCGGTTTGCCGTGCATCATTGTTCACGTTTCGTCGTCCGGCACGAGGTCGGGCGCCTCGGACGCGCCCTCAGGCAAACGCGCCGGTGGAGGCGGCGGTGCGGCGCGCTCAGTGCGAGCCGAAGGCAATGGCGCGGGCGGGGGCGCTGCGCGCGGCGCGGCGGCGGCACACGGCGCCACGCCGGCGGCGGCAGGCGCGGACACGGCAGCGGGCGCCGGCGCGGGCACGCCGTTTGCCGCGTGATCATAGGCAACCGCCGCCGTCGTCACGGCCAATGCAGCTGCGAACAGGGCGGTGTTGCGTGTCCGGCTCATGCGGAGACGCCCTTGCGCCTGAAGCCGTCAAGGCCGAACAGCGGCCGGGCGAAGATACCGACCGCCGAACCGGCAAAGGCGGCGGCGAACCACAGCCAGCCATGCAGGCTGCCCGATGCGATGCCGGAGAACAGAGCGCCGATGTTGCAGCCGAAGCTCAGCCGCGCGCCATAGCCCATCAGCAGGCCACCGAGCGCGGCGGCGACAAACGACGCCAGCGGGATCGCGGCCCGGGGCGCGAATTTGCCGGCCAGCGACGCGGCCAGCGACGCCCCGAGGATCAGGCCGAAATTCATCACCGAAACCGAATTCGCGAGCACCGAAGCGGACAGTGCCTCGGCCTGCGCCGGCCAGTTCCAGAAGGTCCAGGTTTCGACGGGCAGGCCGGCCGCCGAGGCGATCTTCGCGCCCCAAAGGCCGAAACCATAGGTGATCGACCAGGGGTGTCCGGCGACA
>NZ_CFHWAF010000232.1:0-3460 GCF_984452065.1 Hoeflea sp.
CGGCATGCGCAGCGGCAGGGGATTCTACGACTGGTCGGAGCGCGACCCCGAGGAATTCAAACGGCAGCGCGACGAGGAAATCGTGCGCCGGGTCAAGATCCAGGCCGGCGGCGAAGTCAAACTCGAGCGATAGCGATCATGTGGCCGGCTTGATCAGAACCTTGCCGACGGCCTCGCCGGAGGCCATGAACTCGCAGGCCGCAAGGGTCTCGGCAACACCGAACCGACCGGCGACAAGGCTGTCGAAATCGACGGTTCCCGCTTCAATCAGGTCGACCGCCTCGTCGAACTCGCTTGTGAACAGGATCGAGCCGGTCGAGGTGATTTCCTTGAGCGCGTTGAGGTGCAGATTGACCGGCACCTCGCTCGGCTGGATGAGCGACAGAACCGCAACGACGCCCTGTTTGCGCACTGCGTCGAGCGCCTGGTTGTAGCCGTGCGGCGAGCCGCTTGCCTCGATCACCACGTCATACCGGTTTGACAGTTCTGCAGGATCGTTGCGGCCGATCACGTATCCCTTGCTTGCGCCGACGGCGCGCGCGGCATCGATAGCGCCCTGTTTGAGATCGGTGACCTCGACATCCGCGCCCCTGGCCTTGCAGCCGACCACGGCCAGCAGCCCCATCGGGCCGCAGCCGGTCACCAGCACCTTCGTTTGCGGACCGACACCGGCCCGGTTGACGCTGTGCATGGCGCAGGCAAGCGGCTCGGCGAAGGTCAGATGATCCGGATCGACGCCTTTCGCGACGGCCCGGCAGCAACGGGCGGGAAAGTCGAAACAATCGCGAAAGAAACCGTCAATATGCGGCTTCGTGGTGGCCGAGCCCGGAAACCGTTTGTCCGGGCACATGTTGATATCGCCGCTTTGGCATTTTTCGCATGTGCCGCATGCGATGACGGGATTGATGGCGACCAGCGCGCCGGGTTCAAATCCGTGACCGTTCGCGTCCTCGACGAAGGCGCAGGCCTCGTGGCCGAGGGTGACCGGATAGTCGAGCGCAAATCCGGCATTTGCGAAGTGGCGGAAGTAATGCATGTCCGTGCCGCAGATGCTGGCCGTGGCGAGGCGCAGGCGGATGTGATCGGGCGCGGGTCCGGCCGGCAACTCAGTCTGCTCGATAGCGATCGCGCGAGCGCCGGTGAGGATGGATCTGGTATAGCCCACGGTTCAGAACCCCACGGAAAACCCGCCATCGACGGGCAGGACGACGCCGCTGATATGCGCCGCCTGATCGGAAGCCAGAAAGTAGACGGCATTGGCGACATCTTCGGGCAGGCCGAATGTGCCGCCCGGAATGCGCCCTTCGATCTTGGCACGGCGGGCAGGGTCCTTTTCGAGGATGGCCCGGGTCATATCGGTATCGATGAAGCCGGGCGCGACCGCGTTGCAGCGAATGGCGAACGGCGCCGCATCGACGGCCACCGACCGCGTGAGGCCCACCACCGCCGTCTTCGCGGTCACATAGGCCGCCGCCGAGGGCAGGGCCAGAAGCCCGCCCATGGAGGAAATGTTGACGATTGCGCCGCCCTTGTCTTTCTGCAATTCCGTATAGCGCCCGCAGGCCCGGAACATGGCCTTGACGTTGAGGTTCAAGACCGTCTCGAGTTCGTCGCCCCTGACGTCCCAGACGGGTTTCTTGAGATGCGCGCCGGCATTGTTGACGAGAACATCGATGCCGCCGGCCTCCGAGGAAATCCGGTCGAGATAGCCCGTATCCTGCCAGTCGCCGAGATCGTGCGCGTGGAACACGACGTTGCCGTCGAGCGAGGCGATCTCGCCTTCGGTCCGCGCGACCACATAGACGCGGTGACCCTCATCGAGGAACTTCCTGGTCTGGGCAAGCCCCAATCCCTTGTTGCCGCCGGTAATCACTGCCGTTTTCATGACAAGTCCCTTTGCGCCCGATGCCGGCGATAGAGTTGGTTGATGGATGCAAGAAAAACGGATTCGTCCTGATCCTTGATGAAGAAGTCCGGGAAGATCTCGCAGACATCATCAATGAACCCGAGGAACCAGACATCGCGCGGACGGGTCCAGGCATTTTCCATCGTGTGCAGTCCGCCGGACAGAAAACCGGCATATTTCGGATCCGCGCCTTTGTTCCGCCAGGTCTGCAGATGCGCCGGCTGGCCCTCATTTTTCAGATAGACGCCCGACTGCACCGGCTCTGACGCGATCCAGCGGGCGAATTCAACCGCTTTGTCCAGATGGGCCGATTTCGCCGAAACGACAATGCCGGCGCCACCGAGAATGCCGCGCTTGAGCCTGCTCCCCCTGAAGCTCGGAAGGTCGGCATAGTCGAGCCGGTTGGGCCTGAAGCCCGGCCGGGCGTAGTTGATATAGCCGAACAGACAGGGCGAATAGGCGAAATCATCGGTCGTCGCCATCGCCTCCAGAACCTTGATCGGGTTCCACGAGACGGCCTCGGCCGGACCGAATTTATAAAGTGCTTTCAGTATCTTGAGGGAAAGAATTCCATTTCTTTCTGAGACAAACTCCTCTTTGGAATAGGGCAGGACCTCTTCGCCGCGGCCAGCGACCAGCGTCATCAGCATGCAGCAGGCGTCGACCGGCAGAAGGGCGGTGACGATGCGGTATGTGTTCCTGCTGTCATCGAGCACGGCGTCCCAATCGGGAAGCTCCTGCTTGCAAAGGTCAGGGCGCTTGACCGCCATCTGACAGGCGGCATCGACCGGATAGGCCCACAGCCTGTCGCGCCACACATAGCTTTCCAGACTGCCGCCGAGCGAACAGCGTTCGGCATCGTCCGGAGGCGGAAGCGGGTGCAGACAGGCCGTATCGGCGATCTGCCCGACATGCGGGTGATCCAGAACGATCAGATCATAGGCTTCGGCGAGTTTGGATATCGATGCGTCGGCGAAAGCCTGAAGGCTGCGGCGGTCCCAGGAAACGGATATGCCGTGCTCCGAGCGGTAATGTTCGGACGCGGCTTCCAGGCCGGCATATCCGCGCGGGTGATCCCATGTCATGCCTTTGAGCATCTGAGCTGCCTGATCTTTGTGGTGGTGGTTGTCGTAGATTTGTACTATACATCCAAATTCGGATTGGTAAAGCGTTTTACCAACTTCGTATCGAGATATTTACCGGCAGCCACATAATTGTTTGCAAAAGCTCCAACTGTACGGTTTGACAGGTGAGGGTCAAATCCTTCGCGCCGAACGGCTACGGACTTTTGAACATGAGCGGCAATGTCTGGGAGTGGACCCGCGACACGTTCAAGATCCGCTCAATGAAGAAGGCCGCCCGGCAGCGCCAGAAGGAAAGGGCCGGCCATAAGACGCTCAAGGGCGGATCGTTCCTGTGTCACCGCAGCTATTGCTATCGCTACCGGATCGCGGCAAGAAGCGGCAACTCTCCGGACAGCACGACATCACATCAGGGTTTCCGGGTGGTCTACGACACGCAGGAACTCTGATTCAGACCCATGTCCCGCGCCTT
>NZ_CFHWAF010000233.1:0-3388 GCF_984452065.1 Hoeflea sp.
GCGCAACCCGCCTTGTCAGAGACCAAAATCGCCGCGGTCAAATGCGTCAATCTGATCACAACTCGCTCTTAAGCAGGTGGAATGGATGATGTTTTTCTCCGAGGTGTTCAAAAACGGTTCGGCCCTTATCGATCTCGGCGGGCCGGTGGTCGCCATATTGCTCGGCATTTCCGTGGTGGCGCTGGCGCTCATTCTCTTGAAATTCGCCCAGTTCGCCTGGCAGCGCGTCGGACGCCGCAGGCGGCAGGACAAGGCCTATTTCCTGTGGGCGCATGGCAGTCCGGCCGAAGCACTGTCCCTGCTCGACGGCGACCGTTCGGCGCTTGCCGACGTCATGAGCGTCGCGATTCGCCTC
Source organism: Hoeflea sp. (assembly GCF_984452065.1). NCBI lineage: Bacteria > Pseudomonadati > Pseudomonadota > Alphaproteobacteria > Hyphomicrobiales > Rhizobiaceae > Hoeflea > Hoeflea sp. Next base: position 356 of record NZ_CFHWAF010000233.1, read on the forward strand.
GGTTCGGATGCGTCGATCCCGAAGGACGTGGTCGAAGAGGAGGCCGGGCGTGTCGCTCTGGCGCGTCTTTACGGTTTGCAGCGCGGCTTTCGGGCGCTTGACGCCATTGTCCAGGTCGCTCCGCTGCTGGGACTGTTCGGGACGGTTCTCGGCATGATCGAGGCTTTCCGGACGCTCCAGGGCGCCGGCAACGCCGTCGATCCGTCGATCCTCGCCGGCGGAATCTGGGTCGCGCTGCTGACAACAGCTGTCGGGCTTGCCGTCGCCATGCCGGTATCGCTTGTCCTGACCTGGTTTGAAAGCCGGGTGGAAAACGAACGTGTCGCGATTGAGACCATGGCGACCAAGCTGCTCTCGCAGCAGCAGATCATGTCCCTTGGAGGTGAGCAGGCACAGCGCGTCGTGACCCTTGCGGAGCGTGCGAGCCATGCGCATTGACCGTGCCGTAAAGAGGCGAAAGAAACTGTCGCTGACATCGCTCATCGACGTGATTTTCCTGCTTTTGCTGTTTTTCATGCTGTCTTCGACGTTCACCCGGTTCGCCGAGGTCGATATCGTTGCCGGGCGCGCCGGAACACCGGTGGCGGCAACCAAGGCACCCGATATCTTTATCCGTCTCGATGCCGGCGATGACTGGAAGATCAACGGCGCGGCCCTGGGTATCGATGCGGCGATCGCCGAACTGCAGCGGCTGGAGGAACTCGGCGCCTCGACAGCGGTTGTCGTGGTGCGCCCGAAGGTCTCTTCACAGGAACTGGTGGATGCGCTTGAGCGTATATCGAAGTCCGGAAGCCTGAAAGTCGCGGTGGCGGGGTGAACGGACGATGAAATTGCCCGCTCCAGCTCCCAGGCCCCGAGGCGAAAATACGATCGCGCTGATCAATATCGTCTTCCTGATGCTGATCTTTTTCCTGATTGCGGGCACGCTCGCGCCGCCGATGGAAGGCGATGTCGAACTGATCCGGGCGGCGCAAGCGCGCTCGATCGAGCCGCCGCGCGCGCTGTTCGTCACCGAGGCGGGAGTTCTCAAATATGAAGGGGCGGTGATCACGCCCGAGGCTTTTGTCCGAAGGAAGAAAACCGAGGATATTCAGCACGATCAGCTGGTTTCCGATGGTTTTGAGGTGGCGCTGGAGGGTCAAGGCCCTGCCGTCAAGGTCGCGGCGGACGGCAGACTGCCAGCAACCAGGCTGGTCGAGATCATCGACCGGTTGAAGACTGCCGGCGCCGGCAAAATCGCGGTGATTACCGAGAGGAAATCGAAGTGAATCTGCGTTGGTGGCATTTCTGCCTGGCACTTGCCGTTTCGCTGGCCGTTCACGGTGCGGTGGACGTCTGGCTGCACGACGATGAAGACCCGATGCAGGTCGCCGGTTCCGCCAATGCGCAGATCGCCATTATCGGCAATGCGACGGCCGACATGCTGGTTGAGGGCGGTGAGTTCGAGGCGGGGCAAGCCGCGCCGATGGCCGCCGCCTACGCGAACCCGTTCGAGCCGACGGCGGTGAAGCCGGTTGCGGCGGTTGCGCCGGAGCGTCCTGTCGTGCCGCCGGCGCGCTCGCCGCAGACGTCACGGCTATCGATGGCGGCCGCACTGCCGGCCAGCGACACGGCCACGCCGATCATCGCCGCCGCGCCCATCGATGTGACGGACGCGGAGCGGATATTGAGCACCGAGGCCCAGCCGGTGACCGAGCCGACCACCGTCGAAGCCGAAACATCCGCTGCGCGTGTCGAAAACAGTCCTGTGGCAGAGCAGACGCCGTCCGAGGCGGCGCGCACCGATGCGAACAAAGCCTCACAAACGCAGCCTCTTGACACGGAGCTTCAAGAGGCGACGCAAACCGAGGAGCAGGCACAAAACAGGCCGGAAACGGAGAGGATTGAGACGCCGGATGCGGCGGCCGCGAAGAAGCCGGCGGCCGAAACCGAGGTGAGCGTCAGCAAACCCGCCGACCCGCAAAAGCCGCCCACACAGCCGGTCGAGGCTGCCACCAGCGCGGTTCCCGCCACGGCTCAGCCGGTCAAGCCGGCGCCCGACGTCAAGGTTCAGGAAATCAAGCCGGTCGAGACCGCGGCTTTGATCAGGCCGATAGAACCCGTGGCGAAACCCGTCGAGAAACCGACGAGGAAAGAGGTCGAAAAGCCGAGCAAGAAGAAGACGGCCAAAAAGGGAAACGAGGGCAGCAACAAGAGGAGCGCGAAACAGGGCCGGGCTGACGGCGCGGAGTCAGGCAGGCGCGATTCCGCCGGCAATTCGCAAGCCGGAAACCGCAAGGGCGTCGCGGGCAATGCGGCCGTCTCCAACTATCCCGGCAAGGTGCAACGCAAACTGCGCCGTTCGGTGCGCTATCCAAGCAAGGCCCGTTCAAAAAAACTGCGGGGCACCGCGTACGTGCGCTTCGTGGTCGACGCGGGCGGGCAGGTGACCGCCTCCGGGATCGCCCACAGTTCCGGCTCGAAAGTGCTTGATGCCGCCGCACTGGCGACAGTCCGGCGCGCTGCCCCGTTTCCGAAAATTCCGCAAGCCGCCAACCGCAGGAGCTGGAGCTTCACGGTCCCGGTGGAGTTCACACCACGAAGATGAGGAGTAAGCGTCGATGTTCATCGCCATGAACCGGTTCAAGATATCAAACGGCTCTGAAGGCGCATTTGAGGCGCTGTGGAAGGAGAGGGAGACCCATCTGAAGGATACCGACGGGTTCCAGGAGTTCAAGCTGCTGCGCGGTCCGGCCGACGAGGAGGGCGAGTTCACGCTGTATGCCTCCCACACCACATGGCGCAGCCGCGCCGCCTTCGAGGCCTGGACAAAGTCGCCGCAGTTCCGCAAGGCGCACGCAAATGCCGGAAAGAGCGACGTGCAATATCTCGGCCATCCTCAGCTCGAAACCTTTGAAACGGTGGACGGCACGTTTCTGTCCGCCGATGGGCCGGGCGATTTTGCCCTCTGACCGCGTTGGCTCGCGCGTGTGGTGGGGTGGCACCACGGCGCGCAACCCGCCTTGTCAGAAACCAAAATCGCCGCGGTCAAAT
>NZ_CFHWAF010000234.1:0-3387 GCF_984452065.1 Hoeflea sp.
TTGATCACGGCGCCGATCCCGGTGGTCACGCCGCAGCCGATATAGCAGACCTTGTCGAACGGCGCGTCCGGGTGAATTTTCGCCAGTGCTATCTCCGGCAGAACGGTGAAATTGGCGAATGTGGACGTTCCCATATAGTGAAAAATCTTCTCGCCGTTCAGCGAGAAGCGGCTGGTGCCGTCGGGCATGACACCCTGTCCCTGGGTCGAGCGTATCGCCTGGCAAAGATTGGTTTTCGGGTTGAGGCAATATTCGCATTCGCGGCACTCGGGCGTGTAAAGCGGAATGACATGATCGCCCGGTTTGACCGATGTGACGCCCGCTCCGACCTCGCGCACGATCCCGGCGCCTTCATGGCCGAGAATGGCCGGGAAAATACCTTCCGGATCGGCGCCCGAGAGTGTGAATTCGTCCGTATGGCAGATGCCCGTCGCCATGATCTCGACGAGAACCTCGCCCTGCCGCGGCCCGTCAAGCTGTACGGTTGTTATCTCAAGCGGTTTGCCGGCCTCCACGGCCAATGCAGCGCGAACGTCCATCTTCTCCTCCTGACGGTCTTTCAAGCTCTTTTGAAACGCACACTGTCAGAGCACGGGCGAGCGATCAACATGCCAGTTCGACAAAAACGGCGCGTCAGCCGGGATATCTATTTGTTGATCTGGCGGGCAACTCTCTCGGCCTCGGCGGCGATCGAATCGATCATCAGCCCCATCGCCTCGTGCGCGCGTTTGAGCTTTGCCAATTGTTCGGTGAGAACCTTCAACTCCGAATTGACGACAGGCAAGGCCGGCGATTCGCCGATGCCGTTGAGCAACCAGGTCGGAGACACGCCAAGCACGCCGGCCAGCATGGTGACACGGTTCGCCCGCGGTTCGGAGCGGTCCGTCTCCCAGGCATGAACGGTCTCGGTCTTCACACCCAGCCTGCGGGCCAATTGCGAGGTGGTGAGGTCGAACGCGTCCCGTGCCCGGGAAATCCGTCCGCCAAGCGTGTCGTAGTCGGGAGGCGCGACTGTCATGTCTGCTGTGGCCATCATGGGCTTCTCCTGCATGTTGATGTCCTGCATGCGATCCGTGTCGCACAGGCAGGTGCTACGGGTCTTCGCATGTGTTAAGCAAGTCCTTTCCGGCAGGCTTTCCCGTTTCCGCCATTTATGTGCCGATTGCCGTTGAAAACCCGGTGCCGTCGCCGCACCGCGGTGGGCAATCGCTTTGACAGCGCGTACCAGACCCATCACATTCGCAAGCAGGTTACGCCGCGCATCAGCCTGGCCTTGACCGCCCGAAACTGGCATCCGGAGTGAGGCTTCATGATCACAGAATTGTTGCTCGGCACCGTTGTCGTGTCGCTGACCGTCATTGTCCACACATTCGGCCTGATAGGCGTGGCGAATGTGATGAATCGGGTCGCCGGCCGGCATCCCATACACGAATTCCGCAGCAAGGTCATATCCATGGTGATTCTGGTCCATGGGCTCCTTGCCGTTCATACCCTTGAGATCTGGCTCTGGGCGGCGGTCTACCGCGTGACCGGTGCGATCGCCACCATCTCGGATGCGATGTACTTCTCCGCGATCACCTTCTCGACGCTCGGCTATGGCGACCGGTTGATTGATATGGAGTGGCGCATGCTGGCGGGCATGGAGGGCCTCAGCGGGTTTGTGCTGATCGGATGGTCGACGGCCTATCTCGTTGCCGCGTCCACCCGCATCGGTCCGTTTGAACCCGGCAAGCATTTCTAGGTTTCAGGGCGTCTGCTCAAGATCCGCTGTGGTGACGGTCGGTCCAAAGAGGTCCTCGAACGACTGGCGCAGGGCCGTGTCGGTGTCTTCCATCGTTACGGGAAGGCCAAGGTCGACGAGGCTGGTCACGCCGTAACCGGAGACGCCGCAGGGCACGATCCCCGAGAAGTGCTCAAGGTCCGGCTCCACATTGACAGATATGCCGTGGAAACTGACCCACCGCCGCAACCTGATGCCGATCGCCGCGACCTTGTCTTCGGCCGGTGTGCCGTCCGGCAGGGCAGGGCGTTCGGGTCTGGCAACCCACACGCCGACGCGGTCCTCGCGCCGCTCTCCCTTGATATTCATGCCGGCGAGCGTGTCGATGATCCAGGCTTCCAGCGCCGCGACGAAGACGCGCACATCGCACCGGCGCCGTTTGAGGTCGAGCATGACATAGGCGACCCGCTGACCGGGGCCGTGATAGGTGTATTCGCCGCCCCGGCCGGTCCGGTAAACCGGGAACCGGTTTGGCGCCAGCAGGTCGGTCTCCCGCGCACTGGTTCCTGCCGTATAAAGCGGCGGATGTTCGACCAGCCAGACGAGTTCATCCGCACGGCCGTCGCGAATGGCTTCCGCCCGTTCTTCCATGAACCGGACGGCCCCTTCATAATCGGTGAGCCCCGGTTCCACGCGCCATTGCACCGGCGGCGAACCGTCGACGGGAAGGAACCGGGCGTTAAGGTCGCTTCTTTGCATCAGCATGGTGTTCCGGTGACTGCAATCGTTCTATCTGGCGCAGCCGGGGCGGGCGCGCAAGTGTCGCGTTGAAAACCGGCGGAAGACTGTCGTCCCGTATTCGATGGCTTGGGAGAAATGGTGCCTCCGGAAGGAGAAACCTCGAACTCTCTTTTTGAGACTTTAGAGGATTGGGAGCGCCAGTTACAACATCAAAATCTTGATCTTGAGGGGCCGGAGCTATGAGCGCCCCAGTATTGGTCAAGGACTTCTCAGGGGCAGCGGCGCATTCTTCAAAGCCGAAACACAAGAAGCACCCGCCGCCCTTCTCGATCCGCTTCACAGAAGACGAACGGGCGCAACTGGACCGGGCTCGGGCACGTTGTCCCTTGCTGCCTATATCCGCCTCAAGCTGTTTGCTGGTGATGTACCGCCGCTATTCCGGTCTTCGGAACGAAAAGACCGCTGCCGGGAACCAGATTGTTGGTTTGACCGTAACCCCAAAAACTGAATATTTCGGTTTTGCTTTTGTTGGAAACCTTCACGTACATGGATTCAATAACGCTTCCCCGCGCTGCGGTACTGAACAACAGGGTTCTAAAGAATATTTTTGCTGTAGTTTTGGGGGCGTGATCGTGTCCAAAGAAAACCACGTTTGGTTTTGTCATTTTAAGCTGGCCCCGATGCAGGAGAGTTAGCCACAGTGTTATTCCTGATACAGTGAGGGCGATGAGCGAGATAACAATGCTGGAAAGCTCAACCACAACAGGCTCCACAATTCAGTTTCTTGGATTTGCTCCTGCTGGCAGCGCGGTACATTCAGTTCTCCCGACTTGCCCCTACTAAACCTGTTTGCTGCTTTGGAAGAGTTTGAGGTCGTGTCCCCTGAAGTGGTGTAGCAGTGCGTTAGCAAAGCCGGTCGCTCGCGC
>NZ_CFHWAF010000235.1:0-3311 GCF_984452065.1 Hoeflea sp.
CGTCACCGGCCATGACCGACCTGCAGGATGACGGTCTGGTGTTCCGCATCGTGCCGTCCGACAACTACCAGGGCGAAATCCTGGCGAAGATGGTGCTCGAAGAAGGCATCGACAAGGTCGCGGTCACCTATGTGAACAACGACTATGGCGTCGGCATCGGTCAGACTTTCATGAATGCCTACAAGAAGGCCGGCGGCGAAATCGTGGCACAGGCCCGGCACGAAGAAAAGAAGGATTCCTACCGCTCCGAACTGGCAAGCCTGGCCAAGGGTGACGCGCAGGCTCTTGTCGTGATTGCCTATGCCGGCGATTCCGGCGGCAAGATCGTCAGGCAGTCGATCGAGGGTGGCCTCTTCAACAATTTCATCGGAACGGATGGGCTGCGCGACGAACTCCTGATCGAGAATGTCGGCGCGGACGCCCTGAAGACGTCGTTCTTTTCGTCTCCGACCTCGCCTGCCGAAAACCCGGCGCAGAAAACGCTGCATGACGCCTTCAACGCCGAATATGGCGAAGGCGCCGACAAGGCATTTGTGGATCAGACCTATGATGCCACCTTCCTGACCCTTCTCGCGATCGAGAAAGCCGGATCGACGGACCGCTCAAAGATGGCGGCGGCGCTGCGCGAGGTCGCGACGGCTCCGGGCGAGAAAGTCAGTCCCGGCGAATGGGCCAAGGCCGTCGCCCTGATCAAGGAAGGCAAGGACATTGACTACGACGGCGCCAGCGGCACGGCCGAGTTCGACGAAAACGGCGATGTCGGCGGCTATATCGGCAAATTCGTGGTCGATGGAGACGGCTACAGGCAGGTTGCCATCGTCGAATAAGCCGAACTGATCATAACGTGATCCAACTTGATAAGATCTGCGTCGATTTTGGCGGTTTGCGGGCCGTGGACCATGCAAGCTTCAGGATCGACGCAGGCCTCATTACCGGTCTGATCGGCCCCAACGGGGCCGGCAAGACAACCGTGTTCAACGTCATCGCCGGGGCCATAAGACCGAGCGCTGGCAAAGTTCTGCTCAACGGGCGCGACATCACAAGGCTGAAACCCTATCAGCGGGCCGAGGCCGGCATGGCGCGCACGTTTCAGATCCCGCACGAGTTTTCCAGCCTCTCGGTCCTTGAGAACCTGATGGCTTCGGCATCCGCGCCGCAGGGCGAGAATGTCCTCAACGTGGTTTTCCGGCGCGGACGATATTCAAGCGAGGAACACGAGATCTATGAAACCGCGCGCGAAACCGTTCGTCTTCTCGAACTGGACCATGTGATCGACGAAAAGGCCGGCAACCTGTCCGGCGGGCAGAAAAAGCTCGTCGAACTCGGCCGTGCCCTGATGCGCAAGCCGAAGATCATCCTGCTCGATGAGATCGGCGCCGGGATCAACAGGGCGCTCCTTGCCAAGCTCGCCGACAAGATATCGTTGCTGAACAAGGAACCCGGGCTGACATTCTGCCTGATCGAACACGACCTCGATTACGTCTCCAGACTGTGCGACCACGTGCTGGTGATGGCGCAGGGATCGCTGTTGACGCAAGGGCCGGTCGATATGGTGAGGCGCGACGAGCGGGTTATCGAGGCCTATTTCGGCGGCGGGAAATATGAGGCCCACGCATGACCCAACAGCTTTCGGTTCGCGGACTGACGGCCGGCTATGGTGGCCTGCCGGTGATCGAAGATATCTCGCTGAGCGTCGAACCCGGTGAAATCGCCGTCGTTCTCGGTCCGAACGGAGCCGGCAAGTCCACGCTGCTGAAGAGTATTTTTGCGCTCACCGCCATTTCGGCCGGGTCCATTGTGCTCGGCGAACGGGAACTGACGGGCTGCAGGACATCCGTGCTCGTGCCGCTCGGCGTCTCGGCGGTGCCGCAGAGCAAAAACGTGTTTCCGTCCATGACCGTCGATGAGAACCTCGATGTGGGCACCTACGCGGCCCCGCCGGCGGACAAGGACGCCACGCGGGACAAGGTGCTTTCCCTCTTTCCCGATCTCAAAGGCAAGCTCAATCAGCCGGCCGGTGAACTCTCCGGCGGGCAGAGGCAGATGGTGGCGATGGGCCGGGCGCTGATGAGCGAGCCGAAGCTGGTCCTGCTGGACGAGCCGACGGCCGGGCTTTCTCCCGCCTATCTTGAACGTATCTTCGACCTGCTGCTCGACATCCGCCAGACCGGGATCACGATCCTGATGGTGGAACAGAACGCCCGCCAGGCTCTGCAGATCGCCGACCATGGCCATATTCTGGTCAACGGGCGCAACCATTCCAGCGGCACGGGAAAGGAATTGCTGGCCGACGAGGATGTGCGCCGGCTGTTTCTCGGGGGAACGGCCGCATGAGCGAGTTTGTCAATTTCTATCTGTTCCCGGCGCTCACCATCGGCAGTATCTATGCGCTCGGCGCCGTCGGTATCTCGATGATCTTCGGCATCTTGCGCTTCGCGCATTTTGCCCATGGCGATCTCATGACCGTCGGCACCTACGGCATTCTGGCGGCCCTCGCCCTTTTCCCGGTGAATCCGCTGCTGCTCATTCCCTTCGGCATGGCGCTGACAATTTTTGCCGCCCTTTTTGTCGACAGGTTCTTCTATCGGCCGCTGCGCGACCTGCCGACGATCTATACCGTCATCGCCTCCTTCGGCATCGCTTTGGTCTTCCGTTCGCTTGTGCAACTCATCTGGGGATCGGAGAACCAGGTCTTCTCGACCGGTGTCCGCCCGCCGCTGGTGCTGTTCGACACGTTCAGGGTGTCCGTTCTGCATGTGCAGGCGATTGTGTCGACCGCCGTCATTGCGGTCCTGCTGCAATTCTTTTTGACGGCGACCAGAACCGGCCGCTCCATGCGCGCCGTTGCCGACGATCCGGAACTGGCGGAAGTCTCGGGCCTCGACACTGCCAGGGTCGTGCGCTGGACCTGGATTATCGGCGCTGCCCTTGCCGCAATTGCCGGGGCTTTTGCGGCCCTCAACACCAGCGCGCATCCGAACCTTGGCTGGAACCTCCTGCTGCCCATGTTCGCGGCCGCCATTCTGGGCGGCATCGGCAAGCCGATGGGCGCCATGGCGGGCGGCTTCATCATCGGCATGGCCGAGGAACTCTCCTCCTATCACTGGATCGGAGACAGCGCGCTGATCTCGCCGTCCTACAAGACCGCGGTCGCCTTCGTCATCATGATCGGGCTGCTGATCTTCAGGCCGCAGGGCCTGTTCAAGGGAAGGCTGCTGTAATGGAGCTTACGGGCCTTTTCTTCTATCTCGTCAGCCTCCTGATCTTCGGCGGCATCTACGCGCTGCTCTGCCTCGCCCTCAACATACAAT
>NZ_CFHWAF010000236.1:0-1242 GCF_984452065.1 Hoeflea sp.
CCGAGATGGTCCGGTTCACGAAGTCGCGGTTGCCGCGGGGCGTAACCTGCGCGAACGGATAGCCGTCGGCGGCGGCTGCCTCGGAGATCGAAATGATCGAGTCCTCGACCTTTTCCGCGCTGTAGACCGCGCCCTTCCGGCTCGCCAGATGACGGCGCACGCTTTCGGCGTCGATTCCGGCGACCGTGCTTTCCACCTCGATATCGCCGAATGTGTAGCGCTCGCCCTCATCCAGGGTGATCGTGATGATGTAGTCGCCGCTGGCCGGATCGAGATCGGCGGTCGACGATATGATGCGGAAATCGGCGAAGCCGCGATTGTAGTAGAAACGCCTCAGCAGTTCTTCGTCGGCGCGCAGCTTGTCAGGATCGTAGACATCCTTGCGCGACAGGAACGACAGAAGACCCGACCGCTTCGTATTGATGACATCGGCAAGGCGACCGTTGGAATAGGCCTTGTTGCCGACGAAGTTGATCGACATGATCTTCGTGCGGCCGCCCTCGCTGATATCGAAAGCGACGTTCACGCGACCGCCGTTCAGATTGACGACCTGTGTCGTCACCGTGGCTTCGCTGCGCCCGATCCGGTCATAGGCCTCGCGGATGGCCTCCGCATCGTATTCCACCGTCGTTTCGCTGTAGGGTCCGAGCGGCTTCGACTGGACAATCGCTTCGAGCTGCTTGTCCTTGATCTTCTTGTTTCCATTGAAGACGATCTGGTTGATGATCAGGTTTTCGTCGACCGTGACGATCAGAGCCCGGCCCCTTTGATCTATCTGAACATTGGAAAAAAGGCCCGTGGCGAACAGCCGCTTAATCGATTCGTCAATGTCCGCATTGGTGAAATTCTCACCCGGCCTGATGGTCATATTGCCGCGAACCGTATCGGCATCGACCCGCTGATTGCCGCGAACCTCGATGACGCTGACGACAGCCGCCTGAGCAACAACCGTGGAAGCCAGAAAGGCCGCTCCGGAACCGCTCAACACAACACATGCGGAAAGAGCTAGCGCCGACAGCGCGCCCAGTAACTTTGAACCGGCCTTCATTGGCGTCTTTTACCCTTTTCCCAATGTCCCCAGAGCATCATCAGGCGAATCCTGCCTGCCACGCCGTTTTACTATGTTTTGAGCGACACGCAAGCCATTGAGTTATTTTCTGTTTGTTAACTGTCAACAAGTGACGAAATCGCAACGCTGACCACGATTTTGCTCCTGACAATTTGTTAAAATGCTGAATTAAT
>NZ_CFHWAF010000236.1:1252-3269 GCF_984452065.1 Hoeflea sp.
GCAAGTGGTTCGAGCACTTGCAAGACCATTGCGGAATTAGCCAAAAAGCATGGTCACATCGTTCCAGGTCGCAAACAACATCAGCATCAGCACAAGGCTGAGCCCTATCTTGAAAGCGACCTCCTGCGCCCTCTCCCCGACCGGTTTTCCACGGATGATTTCAATCGCGTAAAATACCAGATGGCCTCCGTCCAGCATCGGGATCGGCAACAGGTTCAAAAAGCCGATCGAAACGGAAAGAACGGCGGCCAATTGAAGCAGTGCGCCAGCGCCCAGTGTCGCAACCTGCCCGGACATCTGGGCGACGCGGATCGGCCCGCCCAGTTGATCGGGGTTTTCCCTGCCGATGATTATGTTCCCGACATAGGTGACCGTTCGCGCCACAATATACCAGCTCGAGCTGACGCCCTCGACAAGCGCCTGCGCCGGATTGAGGTCCAGTGTTCTGAAGTTCGCGGCATCCGCATCGGTCACGACCCCGATCAGGCCGACTTCCAGCTTGTTGCCGAACTGATCCTCGATCTCGGACCTGCGCGGCGTAATGGGCACCTCCAGCACCCGGCCGTCGCGGTCGACCGTGACAACGATCGCCACTTCGGGCCGCGGCGACACGTAACGGCGAATATCCTCGAATGTCGTGACCGGCGTTCCGTCGATCGCGGTGATGATGTCGCCGGGAAGCAGGCCGGCTTCCTCGGCCGCGCTGCCGGGCTGAACCTGGGCGATCACGGGGTCGGCGACGGGCTTGCCGTAGAGGCTGAACATGACCGCGAATATGACAATAGCCAGAATGAAATTGGCGAAGGGTCCGGCGGCGACGGTCGCCACGCGTCTCCAGACATTGGCGCCCATGAAGGTGCGCGCCCTGTCCTCGTCACTCATGGCTTCGACGCCCTCGAAATCGGGCGCACTTGCCGCGTTTTCGTCGCCAAAGAATTTGACATAACCGCCAAGCGGGATCGCCGAAAGCTTCCATCTTGTCCCGTGGCGATCGTTAAATCCGATCAATTCCGGACCGAAACCGACAGAAAAGGTTACTATGCCGATGCCGCACCAGCGGCCGACCAGATAGTGGCCCATCTCATGCACGAAGACGACCAGCGTCAGCACGATGAGAAACGGCACGATGTAACCGACGAGGAAGCCGTAGACAGGTAGCAGAAAGTCCATTGAATTCCAGTTGTCCCTTGTTCTCACGGCCCCAGCAACTGAAGCGCGATGCCGTTGCCGCCGTCGGCGGACATCTTATGCCCCGGCAAGGCCACACCGACGAGATAGGCCGAAAAAGCGGCGAAAATGACGCTGTCGACACGATCCATAACGCCGCCATGGCCGGGTATGACCGCCCCGGAATCCTTGACACCGAACTGCCGTTTGAAGCCCGATTCGAACAGATCGCCGATCTGTCCCGATACCGAGATTAGCGCGGCAAGCAGAATAATCCAGCCAACGCTCGCACCCGCCAGGATCACCGCAACGATCGTGCCGGCAACAACGCCGCCAAACAATCCGGTTGCAAATCCCGACCAGGTCTTTGCCGGCGAGATGACAGGAGCCAGTTTCGGGCCGCCAAAACGCCGACCGCCGAAATAGGCGCATATGTCCGTTGCCCAGACGACGGCGAAAAGGAACATGAGGGCAGCGAAACCGTATTGCCCGGAATCGCGCAGTTCGGCGAACGCCACTCCGGCAAAACCCGCATAAACCACGCCCACGGCCGGCCAGGCATCCTGACCCTCCAACGCGCGGACCAGCAGACACAAACCTGCTCCCGCGGCGGAAACGGCAATTGCGAGCCCGCCCCATCCGGCGAAAATGCACAATGCCACCAAAAAAATGGATACAGCTCCGATACCCCAGACCGACCCGCTCAAATGCCGGGTCTGGACGATCCGAAACCACTCGTAGAAAACGAGCCCCATCCCGGCCGCCGACAGCAGCTTGAATCCAAGGCCGCCATACCAGGTCAGCGCAAGCACGACCAATCCCAGCGTGACGCCGGAAGCCGTTCGCACCA
>NZ_CFHWAF010000237.1:0-3181 GCF_984452065.1 Hoeflea sp.
CGATCTGAAATGCGCGCATTACGACGGAGGGGCATTGCCACGCGGCCCGGCATGAAACCAGGGTCCGCAAAACACTGGACGGAATATCGCGAATGAACGAAGCAATCAAAGACGTGCAGCCGGACGGCGAAAACCCGGCCGAACCGGCCGCCAAATATTCGATTTCCGGTGGTTTCGTCTCGCTGCTGGCGAAACTGAAAATTTCCCTTGCCGTCACCTCGTACCAATCCGGACGCCTTTACATGCTGGGCCACAATCCCAAGGGCGGCCTGATGGTCAATGAGCAGTATTTCCAGAAGGCCATGGGGCTGCACTATCGCGATGGCGTGCTGTATATGGCGACGCTTGCCAATATCTACCGGATGCGGAACATCCTGCGGCCGAACGAGGTGATGGACGGGCAGTTCACCGACTGTTTCGTGCCGCGCACGACGCATCTGACGGGTGTTCTGGATGCGCACGATGTCGGCGTCACGGACGATGACAGGATCCTGTTCGTGAACACGCGGTACAATTGCATTGCCGAAGTCTCGGATATCCATGCGTTCAAACCCTGGTGGAAACCGCAATTCATCTCGGCCATCGTCGCCGAGGACCGCTGCCATCTGAACGGCATGGCGATGCAGGATGGCATGCCGAAATACGTGACCGCCGTCAGCAAGTCGGATAGCATCGACGGCTGGCGCGACCGGCGCGCCGACGGCGGCATCGTTATTGACGTTGAAAAGAACGAGATCGTCTGCGAAGGGCTTTCCATGCCGCATTCGCCGCGCCTTTACCAGGGCAAGCTCTGGCTCCTGAATTCGGGAACCGGCGAATTCGGCTGGGTGGACCTGTCAAAGCCGGACCCCGGCGCGCGGTTCACGCCGGTGGTGTTCTGCCCCGGCTTCGTGCGCGGCCTCGCATTCCACGGCAAATACGCCTTCGTCGGTCTGTCCAGGCCGCGCTATGAGCGGTTCGAGGGCCTTGAACTCGACACCAGACTCGAACAGGCCGACAGCGAAGCCTGGTGCGGCGTGCAGGTCATCGATCTCAATTCCGCAAGCTGTGCGCAGTGGTTCCGCATCGACGGGAAAATCGGTGAGCTCTACGATGTGGAAGTGCTGCCAGGTACCGGCTGCACGCGCTCCTACGGCTTTCTTACAAAGGATGTGCTGGGGATCATCACGCTCGACGATCATGATCTGTGATCCGCGCCGGTCGGGGCCGGTGTTTGCCGATCCGTAAGGCGAACGCTTTGGGCCTGGTGTACTCGCGGCCTATTCGACCGCCTTCAGGGAGCCGCGCAGCCGAAGGGAGCTCTGCAGCTGTGACGATTCGCCGGAACTGTCCTTTTCCACCATCCGGATGAGCTCGTCGGCGGCGAGGCGGCCCATGCGCCTGTGCGGAACGTGGACCGTGGTCAGTTGCGGCGTGACGATGCGCGCGAGTTCGATATCGTCGAACCCGGTAATCGAAACATCGTTCGGCACATTGAGGCCCATCTCCCGCGCCCGCTGCATGGCGCCGACGGCAAGAACGTCGTTGCCGCACATGATGGCGGTCGGGCGTCTGCGTCCCCGCATCAGTCTTTCGAACGCGTTTGCGCCGTTCTCGATCTCATAGGGCGTTTCGATCACGGGGGCACGATCCGGATCGAGCCCGTGCGCATTGAGACTGTCCCTGATGCCTTGCAGCCTCCCGGCCGCCCGGTCGTTGCCCTCGACAATGCCGGATATGACCGCAATCTCCCTGTGGCCCATCGACAGCACCGTGTTGGAAAGCTCCAGCATCGAGGCTCTGTTGTCGAAACCGACCGACGGCAAGGGGCTGTTATCGGAAAACGCCCATGCGACAAGCGTCGGGAAGTGGCGGCGCTCCAGATAGTCGTAAACGGATTTGTCCCGTTCGTAGCCGATGAGCAACAGCCCGTCCGCGCCGCGCGAGACCAGCGATCTGATCTGCTCGGCCTCCAGTTCCGGCCGGTAGGCGGTGCTGGAGACCAGCAGCGTGTATCCCTTTTCGTCAAGCCTTTCCTGAAAGGCCTGCAGGCCCCGCGCGAAGATCGCGTTCTCCATGGTCGGAATGATGGCGCCGATCGTGAAGGTCCGCTTTGCGGCCATGGCGCGGGCGCCGAAATTCGGCGTGTAGCCCAGCAGTTCCACCGCGCTCATCACCTTGTCCCTGGTTTGTTCCGAAACAAGGTCCGACGTGTTCAGACACCGGGAAACCGTGGCGGTCGAAACACCGGCCTCGCGGGCAACATCGTCCAGTGTCGGGGTCGCGTGATCGGTTGTCGCGTTCAATTTCGCCTCGTTTGCGCCTTTGCGGACAATTTAATTCGGAACGTCCGAATCTGCATCCAGAAAAGATACGTGTTTGCAGGAGGATAATGAAAGCGCTTGCATAGATCCACTGCAAGCCCTTGCATAAGTTTGATGAAAGCGCTTACATTAAGCAAAATCCAGATGAAAGCCGAGCGTGAAAATGCCCCTTTATGCCTCCCTGATCGTGTTTGTCATTTACTTCGCGAACGTCGCGATGGGTGCCTTTGGCGGGCAAACATTCCTCGGGGATGTCGGCGAAATGCTGGTTCTTTTTGCCGCGTCGATACTCTTCGTCGTTGGAATTTTGCAGGAGGAGGCTGCCCGCAAACTCAAGGATGGCAGCTAGTGTTTCATGGCAGCTAGTGTTTCTATGGGAGGAAACCGAATGAAAGATGACCGCAGGGAACCTGCATCGGCAGAGCGCCGTAATTTTCTCAAACTGACAGCAGCCGGCGGCTTTACCGCCGCAATGGTCGCGGGCGCCGGCGGTGTGCTGTGGTCGTCGCAAGCGGTGGCGCAGACAGCCAGGGAAGAACGCGAGCGGGAAAAGGCCGCCGATCACGTCATGACGATCGCCACGGCTTACGTGCTCGGCGCGTCGAGAAGCTATCCGATCATGCAGCTGGACCTGAAGGAAAACATCCAGAACGCCACCAACGGCAAGGTCTATGTCAAGCTGGCGCCCGGCGGCCAGCTCGGGGCGGGTGGCGCTCTGGTGCAGAAAGTGCAGGGCGGAACAATCCAGGCGGCACAGCATTCGCTGTCGAACTTCGCGCCCTTTGCGTCAACCGTGGACCTCATCAACATGCCGTATCTGTGCGGATCCAATCAGCGCTTCACCAATCTGGTGACGTCGGAATTCTGGAAGAACGAAG
>NZ_CFHWAF010000238.1:0-3165 GCF_984452065.1 Hoeflea sp.
CACTGTACTGGCCCTGGTACTGACCCTGATAGCTCTTCTGGCCCTGACCCTGATGCTGACCTTGATGCTGGTCTTGATCCTGGTCCTGGTGTTGACCCTGATGTTGGGTATCCCACCACCAATACTTCTTGGAACCCATTTGAGTGTCCTCACTTGTGTGGGACAGCCTCACCGCCACTCTTCTTCAAAGCGGTACTCAGCTGTCATGGTTTGAATACTGGACGAATGTCCGGTTTAATTTGGAACGGCCACGCCGGCTTCGAACGCCGAACATATGAGCCCGTGGCTTGCACTGCCTCCCTTCCTGTGTTCCTGACCGGCGGCCAAGCGAAAAGGCAAAAGGTCACCCTCAACCAAACGGCGAATCCGTCGCCATTTGCCTGTTTCAGATACCCCATGCCTTGAAGTCCGCTCTTTCGGCGGTCGGCAACAGTCTGTTAAGTTTTGAGAGGTGTGAAAACCCGGAAATTAATACTAGATATATTTGAGTATTAATTCGAAAGACGCGGATTACGTTTCTTTTTCAAGCTGTTGAACGTGCAAGAAATAACCGGAAAACAGGCGGTTTTGGCGTCCGGCAGGCAAAGGACACGAAAATGGCCACGGCGATCACGGCTCCGGATATCACGGGTTGTTTCCGTCATTAACAAGAATAGAACACCAGCTTCACTAGCTTGAAAAGGCTATATTTGCACGGATTTCGTAGCTATTTGCTAGACAATACCGGATATATATACCTATCGATGTATTTACCCCTCCTGCAAGAATTGGTAGTCTTTGCAAATACCAGAGGGGTGGGCAACCTCCGTCAAAAACCTGGCAGTTCAGTTTAATTCTGGGGCCTCTTAACGGAGGTAGTGATGAGTAGGGTGACCAAGGGCCCCGGCTCGGCGGACCGAGCTATTGTGTTTGTAGGCCCAAACCACAATTTTGCGGACTGCATTGAGACCGCGCTGACAAACGAAATTGAAGATCTTGTCCTCGAACGGCGGCTCGGTTTCAAACAGCTCTTCCAGAAAATCGAAAACCTTGAGGTGCGTGTGTGCCTCATCATCATAGACGAGACCCTGTCACAGGAGGTTCGCGCCAACCACGACAGGCTCCGCGAGTTCTTTCCGACACAGATCGTCTGTCTCGCATGCAATGAGACGCGACCCCTTGCCGATCATTTGAATGACACATCGCTGAACGGGCTGGTCAGGAGTTTCCTGCCCATGAACCTGCGGCTGGATATCTGGCTTTCGGCCGTGCGGCTGATGATCAATGGCGGCGAGTACATTCCCCAACGGATCATGCCGTCGGCCGATGCAGCACAACGCCGACAAATGTCAGCTCAACTCGCCATCGGCGAAAACAGGAAACGAGCGCGCGGCAAGGGAAACGGACATGCCCGCAGCGACAGGCTTACCGCGCGGGAAATAGACGTGCTGAAACTGGTCGCCAGAGGCTATCAGAACAAGGTTGTCGCGGCCGAACTGTCGCTGTCGGAAAACACCATCAAGCTGCATATGCACCATATCATAGAAAAGCTCGGTGTCGGCAACAGGACGGAGGCCGCGGCCGTCTATTTCGGTGAGATCGAGGCAAGCCGGCCGAACGGGACAGGATAAAGAGCGCCACTGCTTCCCGAATGTAAGGGTTCACCAAGGATGGTCGTTTCACAGACCAAACCGCAAACACAGCCGCATCTGCCCGAGCAGTTTCAGAAAATCCTGCTCCTGGTCGGGCAGATGAACTATTCCTGGACCAACACCGAGACGCTCCTCATTCACCTGATCGCAGGGCTGGCCGGCGTCGACAAGGAGACGGCAATCGTCATCTTCCTCACCTTGAACACCACACGCGCCCGGCTGGACCTTGTCGACCGGCTGGCCAAGATGGGACGGACCGAACCGGAGGCGCGAGAGGAAATCCTCGGTCTCACCAAAGACATGGTCAAGGTCCTCAAACACAAGAACCGCTACAATCACTGTCTTTATTCCTTCGATGACGAAGGCAGGAATGCGAAAACGATCCTGATGCGCATCGCCGAGACCAAGAGCGCAATCAAGATCGGCAAGACCCAGGACCTGGATGCCTCGGAAATCGGCAAGATCAGGGAATCGATCAGGATGATCGAGAGCATCAATCGCCGGACCTGGTCGGCGATCATGAAGTTCGGATTTCCACTGTGAGGTGCCACGCACTCTGTCGACCCCGCGCCCGGTCGCCGACGATCGTGTGTGATCAGGCCGCCGTCAGTTGGTAAACATGGACCGGATGCGGACTTAAGAGCTTGATCATCAGCTTGAGGAACCAGGACATCGGCAGCGACCGGACACGCTCGTTGCTGTGCAACGCGTTGCGGTGTTTTGAGTTGTAGTAGATGATGATCACCCTGCGCTCGGCGTCTTCATCCTTGCCATGTGAGTATTTGCGGATAACCCTGTCGAGCAGTTCCGCCTCGAACGGATTATAGAAATAGAGGATGCAGTCGGATTTCGGAGGATCGTAATCCATAACGTCGCAGCAGACCGATTTCACATCCTTGCACTTGAGATGGTGTTTCGGATAGCCCGCAATATTGCGCGTGGCGTGATCGTGCAGAACACTGCTGAATTCGATCCCGTGGACGATACGAAACGGCCAATGGGCGGCCGTCAGCAACATCCGCCCCCTGCCCGACCCGTAGTCGATAAAGGAAAATCTGCTGAGATCTTCGTTCAGGCCTTTGAGAATCCAGCCGAGGACGAGGCGCGGTGACGCGCCATACTCGTAGGACAAGCCGGCATGGGCCGGATTAATTGGCGACAGATCGTCCTGATGCAGCGTCCCGTGAGTGGCCACGGTCTCGCGGGATTCAAACCACCGATCCCACATCCAGTAATGTGCCCTGTAAAGCAGCATCGCCCAGTAGTGCCGTACAAACTGCATCTCAAATCCTGCCGATCGTATGCGTACAAGGACCGCCATAGAGGCGGAGCGGCATCGTATTGCGTTGTCCGCTGTCCGCATACACCGTGCAGGGCATGGTCGGGTCCGTATCATCCGGCCCCTGTGGTCCGGTCCGAACGACCGGCAGTCCATCTCCGGTTACGCAAATTGCCATCGGGCCCTGGCCCCTTTTTCGCGACCGTATCGTCATCGAAGTCTGCTCCCTGTTTCTGACAAAAGACGGTACATGGC
>NZ_CFHWAF010000239.1:0-2952 GCF_984452065.1 Hoeflea sp.
TACCTTGAAGCGCAGATGGAAGACTTCATGCGCGGTCTGGAGGAGGGCGGCAATATCGTCGCCGTCGCCGAGAGCATGCCGCGCAACCTTCTCCTGGGCCATGACGACTATGATGACAAATATGATCCGCATGTCTGGATGAATCCGAATCTCTGGGCCCGCGTGGTGCTGACTGTCCGCGACGCGCTGATCGAGACATCGCCGCAGAACGAGCAGGCCTTCCGTGACAACGCCGACGCGCATCTGGTCGAACTGGAGGAGCTTGCGCTGTATACGACGAAAGTCCTTTCCTCCGTTCCCGCCGAAAGCCGCGTGCTTCTGTCGGCCCATGACGCATTCAACTATTTCGGATCGGCCTATGGCTTTGAAGTGATGGGCATTCAGGGCATTTCCACCGAAAGCGAGGCCGGCCTTCAGCGCATTTCGGAACTGGTGGACATGCTCGTGGAGCGGGATATCGGCGCCGTTTTTGTGGAGAGCTCCGTCTCGGACCGCAACATTCGCGCGCTGATCGAAGGGGCGGCGGCCAGGGGCCATGAGGTCGTTATCGGCGGTGAGCTTTTCTCCGACGCCATGGGCGAGGACGGCACCTATGAAGGCACGTATCTCGGCATGATCGATCACAATGCCAGTGTCATTGCCGATGCGCTCGGGGGCGATGTGCCCGACAGCGGAATGCAGGGATTGCTGAACTGATGACATCGAATGCCGACATGCCCGTTGCGGTCGTCGCCGAAGGCGGAAAGGTCGTGCGGGCTCCCCGGCCGGATCCGGACAGCCCGCTGGTCGTCAGCGGCCTGACCGTATCCTACGGAGAAAAGCCGGCGATTTTTTCCGTCGATGCCGCATTCCCGGCAAAATCCATGTCGGCAATCATCGGCCCCAACGGCGCGGGCAAGTCGACGCTTCTCAAGGCCGCTCTCGGCGTCATACCCCGGCTCTCGGGCGACGTGCTGATCTGCGGCACACCGATCGAGAAGGCGCGCAACCGCATCGCCTATGTTCCACAGCGCGCCAGTGTGGACTGGGACTTTCCGACAACGGTGATCGATGTCGTTCGGATGGGGCTTTATCGCCGGGTCGGTCTGCTCGGCAGGCTGTCGGGACAGATGACCGCCAAAGCGCGCGAATGTCTCGAGCGCGTCGGCATGGCCGATTTTGTTCACCGGCAGATCGGGCAGCTCTCCGGCGGTCAGCAGCAAAGGGTCTTCCTTGCCCGTGCTCTGGCCCAGGATGCCGATCTCTACCTGCTCGACGAGCCGTTCGCCGGTGTCGACGCGGCGACCGAACGCGCCATCATCGATGTGTTGAAACTATTGAAGTCGGAAGGCAAATCCGTGGTCTGCGTGCACCACGATCTGTCCACCGTGCGCGACTATTTCGATCACGTCTTCCTCATCAATGTGCGCCGGATCGCCGAAGGGCCGGTCGAAACGACATTCACCGCCGAAAATCTCAACGCCACCTATGGCGGGCGGCTGGCGGCCACCCATATCGACGAACTGGCGATCGCGGATACCGTTTCGTGAACCCTTTCTTCAGCGCCCTTCTGCTTCAGGCCGGCTACAACGCCGCGCTGGTCGGCATCGGCGCCGCGCTCCTGGGGTTTGCCGCCGGCGCATCCGGCACATTCCTTTTCCTGCGCAAGCGGGCGCTGGTATCCGATGCGGTGGCGCATGCCACGCTGCCGGGCGTCGGGCTTGCCTTCATTGTCATGGTGGCGATGGGCGGAGACGGGCGCAACCTGATCGGGCTTCTGCTCGGATCGGCGGTGACGGCCTGGATCGGCCTGCTGCTGATCGAATGGATGACCCGCCGGACCCGGCTGGCCGAGGACGCGGCGATCGGCGCAGTGCTTGGCGTGTTTTTCGGCCTCGGCGTCGTCCTGCTGACGGTCATCCAGACCATGAGCTCCGGGCGTCAGGCCGGTCTTGAGAGTTTCCTGCTCGGCTCGACCGCAGGGATGCTGTTTCAGGATGCCGTGGTCATCGCCATCGGCGGCTCGCTGGCGGTGCTGGCGACCTGGCTTCTGCGCCGGCCCATGACACTTGTCGCGTTCGATGCCGGCTATGCCGCGGCGATGGGTTACAATGTGCGCCGCATCGATCTTCTGATGATGGGGCTGGTCATGGCGGTGACCGTCATCGGGCTGAAGCTCGTCGGCCTTATTCTCATCGTCGCGATGCTGATCATTCCGCCGGTGACGGCGCGGTTCTGGACCGAGCGCTCGAGCAACGTCGTCTGGATCGCCGGCTTTGTCGGCGCGGCGTCCGGCTATGTGGGTGCCGCCATCTCGGCCTCCGCCCCGGCGGCCCCGACGGGACCGATCATCGTTTTGATGACCGCCGGCCTCTTCGCGCTTTCATTGCTTTTCGCACCGGCGCGCGGCGTGGCGGCGGCGATCCTGCGTCACCGCCGTTTCCAGCGCCGGGTCCACAGGCGCCAGGGGCTGTTGGCGCTGTCGCGTCAGGAACCCATCCGCGAGCCCTATACGCTGCGGCTTCTGGCGCGCGAGGGGCTGGTCCGCCCCGACGGCGTGCCGACCGAGGCCGGCCGCGCTCTGGCGGCCAAGGTGTCGCGTGACGAGCGGCGCTGGGACATAGCCCGCCAGGTGCATCAGGATGCCGGTCTGACGGGGCGCTATGACGGTTTGACGCCTATTGAGGAGGTGTTCACGCCCGACGAGATCGAAGAATTCGACCGCCGGCTCGGTAAGCCTTTCGCCGTGGGAGGGTCGGCGTGATGGGCGCCGAATTTGTCCAGTTTTCCCTCACGCCCATTCTGATTGGCGCGCTTTCGGCCATCGCCTGCGCCTTGCCCGGCAATTTCCTGATCCTGCGGCGGCAGGCCCTGATCGGCGACGCCATCAGCCATGTGGTCCTGCCCGGGATCGTCGTCGCGTTCCTGGTCACCGGCGTTGTCTCCGCTGTCCCGATGCTGATCGGCGCTGCC
>NZ_CFHWAF010000240.1:0-2941 GCF_984452065.1 Hoeflea sp.
TGTTCGGCCTTGCCGGGAAATCATCGAGGATCACCGTGTTCGTCGATGTCGATGACGCCGACGTTTCCGCCGCGGCGGTTTGCGATCTTGCGCTTGGATTGCTGCTCCGCAGCTACAAATTCGATATCTACAAGACGCGAAAGAACGGCAACGGCGAGGGCAACGACAAGAAGGCCGTCTCGGTGGTCCTCGTTTCGCCGCATGCGACCGCGGCAAAAAAGGCGTTCCAGTCAGCAAAGGCCATTGCCGATGGCGTGACCCTGGCGCGCGATCTTGTCAATGAACCGGCGAACATCCTCGGCCCGGTGGAATTCGCCAAAAAGGCCAGCGCGCTCGAGAAGCTCGGTGTCGAGGTGGAGATCCTCACCGAGAAGGACATGAAAAAGCTCGGCATGGGCGCGCTGCTTGGCGTCGCCCAGGGTTCGGTCCGCCCGCCGCGCCTCGCGGTCATGCAGTGGAAGGGCGGCAAGGCCAGGCAGAAGCCGGTGGCCTTCATCGGCAAGGGTGTCGTCTTCGATACCGGCGGCATATCCTTGAAACCCGGCGCGGGTATGGAGGATATGAAGGGCGACATGGGCGGTGCCGCCGCGGTCATCGGACTGATGCATGCCCTGGCGGCCCGCAAGGCCAAGGCCAATGTCATCGGAATGATCGGACTTGTCGAGAACATGCCGGACGGAAACGCCCAGCGTCCCGGCGATATCGTCACATCGATGTCCGGCCAGACGATCGAGGTCATCAACACCGACGCAGAAGGGCGCCTCGTCCTGTGCGATGCCCTTTGGTATTGTCAGGACCGGTTCTCACCGCAGCGCATGATCAATCTGGCAACCCTGACCGGGGCCATCATCGTCGCGCTCGGCCACCAGCATGCCGGCCTGTTCTCCAACGATGATGACCTGAGTGCGCAGCTCTCTGCCGCCGGTCATGTGACGAACGAGAAGGTCTGGCGCATGCCGCTCGCGCCCGAATATGACAAATTGATCGACTCCAAGTTCGCCGACATGAAGAATGTCGGAGGGCGCTGGGCCGGCTCGATCACGGCGGGACAGTTCCTTCAGCGCTTTGTCAATGACGTGCCCTGGGCCCATCTCGATATCGCCGGCACCGCCATGGGCTCGCCGCAGACGGAGATCAATCGCTCCTGGGCCTCGGGCTTTGGTGTGCGGCTGCTTGATGAATTCATCCGCGCCAACCATGAGAGCTGATCGCGGCGGCCGCTTGTCGGGCCGGCAAAACCCGGTGTAGCGTGGCCCGATGACCGAGGTATTGTTCTACCATCTGACCGAATCGCGTCTCGAGGACGCCCTGCCGCCGCTTCTGGAAAAGAGCCTTGAGCGCGGCTGGCGCGTTGTCGTGCAAACCGGCAGCGAGGAGCGGCGTGACGCGCTTGACCAGCATCTGTGGACCTATCGCGATGAGAGCTTTCTGCCGCACGGCACCGACAGCGCGCAGCACCCCGATCGTCAACCGGTCCTGATCTGTGCCACACAGGGCAATGCAAACGGGGCGCAGGTCCGTTTCATTGTGGACGGCGCCGATCCTTCCGAACTTGCAGACTATGAGCGGGCCGTGTTCATGTTCGACGGCCATGATCAGGCACAGGTCGAGGCGGCAAGGTCGCATTGGAAGGCGCTCAAGGATGAGGGGCACGATCTGACCTATTGGCAGCAGACACAGGATCGCCGCTGGGAAAAGAAAGCCTGAAAGCCACGGTTCATCGCGCTGATCGTGCGATTTGAATCATCTGAAATACCTGCTATGAGCCTTGGCAATTGCGAAAGAGAGCCGGGCAGAACTGGTGCGCTCCATCCTCCACCCTCTCAAGAACAGAGAGCTCAGCCCGACCTCCGGCGACTGGCTTGCCGCAGGCATTGCGGCCTGTGCGCTGGTGACGCTGTTCCGGGTGTTTTTCCTGTGGTTCGACCGCACCGACCTCTTTGTCGATGAATCCCAATACTGGCTCTGGGGCCAGGATATCGATTTTGGTTATTATTCGAAACCGCCTCTGATCGCCTGGATCATCCGGCTGTTCACGGATATCGCCGGAAGCGACGCGACCTTCTGGGTGCGGCTCCCGGCGCCTTTGTTCCATTTTGCCACGGCGCTCATTCTCGGCTCGCTTGCCAGATATCTTTACGATGCCCGCGTCGCCTTCTGGGTGATGGTGTCCTATATCACCATGCCCGCCGTCACGCTTGGCAGCGCGGTGATTTCGACCGACACGATCATGGCGCCGTTCTTCTCGCTGGCGCTTCTGTTTTACATCAGGATGCTCAAGGGAAATTCGGTGTTCTTCGCCGCCGCGGCCGGGGTCGCGGCCGGAATGGCGTTTCTCGCGAAATATGCAGGCATCTATTTTGTCCTTGGCGTCTTGCTGGCCGCGGTCTTTATCCCGGCCGCGCGACCGTCCTGGCGGCAGGCGCTGGCAATGCTCGCGGTTTTCGTTGCCGTGGCAATGCCGAACATCGTCTGGAATTTTCTCAACGATCTGTCGACATTCGAACATACGCTGGACAATGCGGACTGGGTGCGTCGCGATGCCAGCGAATTCAGCCTGAAATACCTCAAACTGGCGGAGTTCTTCTTCAGCCAGTTCGGCGTGTTCGGGCCGATCCTTTTCGGATCGCTTCTTGTCAGCATATTCAGGGCCCGGCAGGAGGATGCGCGTATCCTGCTGTTTTTTTCCGTCCCCGTTATCCTCATTGTCTGCGTTCAGGCGCTGTTGTCGAAAGCCTATGCCAATTGGGCGGTCGCGGCCTATTTCGGCGGGACAGTCCTCGTCGTCGCCGGGCTCCTGGAAGAGCGGTATTTCCGCCTGCTCAGCCTGTCCGCGTGGATCGGGGTGGTTCTGGCGATCGGCATGCCGGTCATGACCGTGGTCGCCGAACATGTCAGCGTCGACGGTGAAAAGCCGGCCATGAAACGTCTGCTTGGCAGG
>NZ_CFHWAF010000241.1:0-2919 GCF_984452065.1 Hoeflea sp.
GGCGCAAGGAATGCGAAGTCGTAGATGTTCGGTTGCGGCGCGATCGACATGAAGCCTTCGATTTCCGGACGGCGCATGAGGAGTTGCATGCCGATCCAGGCTCCGAAGGAATAACCGGCGACCCAGCAGCTTTTGCTGTCCGGGTGCAGGCTCTGGATCCAGTCGAGCGCCGCCGCGGCGTCGGACAGTTCGCCGGTGCCGTGATCAAACGCACCCTGGCTGCGACCGATGGAGCGGAAGTTGAACCTCAGCGTGGTGAAACCACGCTGCTGGAACATGTAAAAGAGCTGGTAGACGATCTGGTTGTTCATCGTGCCGCCGAACTGAGGGTGCGGATGCAGAACGATGGCGATCGGTGCGTTCTTTTCCTTCGCGGGCTGATAGCGGCCTTCCAGCCGCCCCGCTGGACCGTTAAAGATGACTTCGGGCATTGTGTCTCCGGCTCAAACGTACAATCGGGCGGGGCCGGCCAGCCAAGTCGGCTTTGTGCTTCGGTCCGCCAACGCTATGTAGGTCGGTTCGATTTGGTTTTTCATTATCCTTCCGGATATAAGCAGGTGTCATAAGCCATCAGCATCCGGAATTTCAAGGAAAATAAGGCGTTGTCGGCGGCGCCGGATTTGACGAAGCATGAGCAAGTCACGCATCTATATGGATTACAATGCCACCGCGCCTTTGCTGACGCAGGCACGCGAGGCGATGGAAGAGGTGCTGGCGCTGCCGGGCAACCCGTCTTCCGTCCATGCGGAGGGCCGTGCCGCCCGCGCCGTGATTGAGAAAGCGCGCCGCCAGGTTGCGGCACTCGCCGGAGCGGAACCGGCAGGCGTAACGTTTACATCCGGGGCCACCGAGGCGGCGGCGACCGTGCTGACGCCGGATTACAAGATGGGCAAGTCCGACCTTGCCGTCTCCCGCCTTTACGCCCCCGCGGTCGAGCATACCTGTATTTTATCAGGCGGCCGCTTTCAGCCCGGACAGGTCAGGCGGTTGCCGGTTGACGGTCAGGGCGTTGCCGATCTGAAGGCTCTGGAGCAACATCTCGCGGAGCACGACGGCGCGTCGGGGCTTGCCATGGTTGCCGCTCAACTCGCCAACAACGAGACCGGCGTGTTGCAGCCGGTCGGCGCGGTTTCCGAAATCGTCAAGGAGCATGGCGGCATACTGGTGGTCGATGCGGTTCAGGCCGCGGGCCGTCTGGCACTCGATATGGGCGCGCTCGGTGCTGATTTCCTGATCCTGTCGTCTCACAAGATCGGCGGTCCGAAGGGCGCCGGCGCGATTGTCAGCGCGGGAGAGATCATGCGGCCCGTGCCGCTTGTTCCCGGAGGCGGACAGGAAAAGGGACACCGGTCGGGAACGGAAAACCCCGCTGCCGTCGCCGGCTTCGGTGCCGCCGCCGAACATGCTTTGGCCGACTTTGATTCGAACGTAAAGAAGATGGCTGGCGCGCGCGACAGGATCGAGGCCGGCATCATGGAACTGGCGCCGGACTGCATCATTCACGCCCGCGAATCGCCGAGGCTGATCAACACGACTTTCTTTTCGCTTCCGGGCCTCAAGGCCGAAACGGCGCAAATCGCTTTTGACCTTGAAGGCGTTGCCCTGTCGGCGGGATCGGCCTGCTCTTCCGGCAAGGTCGGGCCCAGTCACGTGCTCGCCGCCATGGGAGAGGATGCCGGTCTCGGCGGAATCCGTGTCAGCGTCGGACCCGCCACGACCGATCAGGAAGTGGCTGAATTTCTTCGTGTTTTCGGAAAAATCAACGAAAAACGTGACAAAAATCGGAAAGAAAAACAACGCTAGTCTAGAAAAGTTACAAAATACCGTTTACAAGCGTGGATAAGTGTTGGAAATCTGATTTCCCAAACACTAGATTCGCATTAGGCCCGATTGTATGTCGGGCTGGACACATAATGACGTTGACAACTGCCGGACCTTGAACCCGGCGAGATTGGAGAGCGCCAATGCCTGCTGTGCAGGAGACGATCGATCAGGTCCGCCAGATCGATGTGGACCAGTATAAATACGGTTTCGAAACATTCATCGAAATGGACAAGGCCCCGAAGGGGTTGAACGAAGACATCATCCGCTTCATTTCCGCGAAGAAGGATGAGCCGGAGTGGATGCTTGAATGGCGTCTGGACGCCTATAGCCGCTGGCTCACCATGGACGCGCCCAATTGGGCGCGCGTCGAATATCCGCAGATCGACTTCAACGACATCTACTATTACGCAGCGCCAAAGAATCAGACCGGGCCGAAGACCATTGACGAGGTGGATCCGGAGCTCCTTGCGACCTACGAAAAACTCGGCATTCCGTTGCGCGAGCAGGAAATCCTCGCCGGTGTGCAACAATCCAAAGTGGCTGTTGACGCGGTCTTCGATTCCGTATCGGTCGTCACGACGTTCAAGGAGGAGCTTGCGAAGGCCGGCGTGATTTTCATGTCGATCTCCGAAGCCGTCCGCGAACACCCGGAGCTGGTGCGCAGATATCTCGGATCGGTCGTTCCGGTCAGCGACAATTATTATGCGGCGCTGAACTCGGCCGTCTTCACGGATGGATCGTTCGTCTTCGTTCCCAAGGGCGTTCGCTGCCCGATGGAGCTGTCGACCTATTTCCGCATCAATGAGAAGGACACCGGCCAGTTCGAGCGCACCCTGATCATCTGCGAGGACGCGGGTTACGTTTCCTATCTGGAAGGATGCACGGCGCCGCAGAGGGACGAGAATCAGCTTCATGCTGCGGTGGTGGAATTGATCGCCCTCGACGATGCGGAGATCAAATATTCGACGGTGCAGAACTGGTATCCGGGAGACAGCGAAGGCAAGGGCGGCATCTACAATTTTGTCACCAAGCGCGGTGATTGCCGCGGCGCTAACTCAAAGATCTCCTGGACGCAGGTCGAGACCGGCTCGGCCA
>NZ_CFHWAF010000242.1:0-2899 GCF_984452065.1 Hoeflea sp.
AACCTCATCCGGCCGACCCATGCGACCCATGGGCGTGCCGCCGAGCCAATATTTCCGGAGTTCCGGGTCCTCATGGGCATAAGCGTTCATTTGCCGACGCGAAAAGCCGACCCTGTTCGACGAGTTTGCCGACTTCATCGGCCGTGCAAATGCCGCTGTGATTGCAGATGTCGTGGGACACGGATGCTTCGTGAAGGCTTCGCTCGCGCGCGATCGTCACGAGCGCCCAACTCGCATTGAGGGATAGCGTGTTGTTCGTGCCCCCTCGGCTCTTTGTCTTGGTTCCACGGGCTCGATCCCCATTCGCCACCGAAGGGCACCGCTGCTTAAGACGGCTCCGTTCCGGTAAAAACGCTCGCCGCCGCCAGGATGTGGTACTTCATCAGCGCCCCCGCCCAGTCGCCGTCACCCGCACGGATGGCTTGCACCAACGACGCGTGATCCTGCTTGCTGCGATTGATGTCATCCTGGTCGAACCTGGAAAACGAACGAGAGAGGAATCCAAGGTCCATGAGTTGGAGGCACATGGTCTCCAGGCGGTAATTGCCGGAAATGGAGAAGATATCCGCGTGAAACGCCCGATTCCTCTCGGAGATGAGAGCGACGTCCCGCGGATCCTTGACCAAGGCGTTCTCCCATTCCAGGCGCAACGCCTCCAGTCGCTCGACATCCGATCGGGTCGCGCGCCGGGCCGCGAGGCCACATGCCATGCTTTCCAGATTGGCCCTGATCTCGAAGATGTCGCGCACTTCCTGGGCAGACCATCCGCGGATCAGGGCACCCGAATGCGCCGTGAAAACGACGAAACCATCGCTGGCAAGTCGCTGCATCGCCTCGCGCACCGGCGTTCGCGAGACCTGAAACTTGCGCGCCAGCGCATCCTCGGTCAGCCGCTCGCCGACCTTGAACTGGTCCGAGGAAATGGCATCGCGAACGGCCTCGTAGACCTTCTGAGATGCCGTCGGACCCACGGCCTTCCGCCGTCTGGATTGCATACAATGTTCTCCTTTCTGCACCGTCCCAGGACCACTGTCCGATACCGTGGTGCACGGGCACACCAGGCACACCGACAGTCGCGCCTGCTGGTTCGATTATATACGATCTGCGCTATTTCGGCCACGATAGTAGATCTTATTTGACATATTGCATACAATATGTTCGATCAGGGCCAGGTAAGCGGCTTGTTACGGCTTACCGGGAGGAAACAAGGGAGACTGCAATGAGTCTGATAAATCGCATCACGGCCGCGCTTGGGTCGGGGCTGGCCGGACTGGTCGTTGCCGCAGCGCCGCTTCTGGTCGCCGGCACGGCGTCCGCGCAAGATCAGAGCTATCCGCCGGGGGAGCTGGAAATCATCGTTCCGTTCAACGCGGGCGGATCGGCCGACCGCATGGCGCGGGCCATTGCCCGCTATCTGCCCGAAGAACTCGGTGTCCCCGTGACCGTCCTGAACCGCCCCGGCGGATCGGGCGCGCTTGGCCACACCTATTTTCTTCAGCAGCCGGACGACGGGTCCAACGCCCTGGTCACGCCCGCCACGCCTTACCTGATCACCAACATCCTGCGCGAACAGGGTGCCCTGGACTGGAATGCGTTCCATTTCATCAACGGGCAGTGGCAGGACTACTATGTCCTGCTGGTCAACAAGGACCAACCGTTCCAGACCGCCGAAGACCTCTTCGCCCATATTCGTGACAATCCCGGCGAGGCAAGTTCCGCCATCATCAACGGCGATGGCGGACACCTGCTCCAACTTATCCTGATGGAGCGCATGGGGCTGCCCGAAGATGCGATCACATTCGTCAGCTATGACGGCGGCGCCCCGATGCGCTCTGCCCTGGCGGGCAACCAGGTCACCTTCTCGCTGATTTCCGGGCTCGGCTCGGAGGTCATCCGCGACGATGTGCGGCCGCTGGCCGTCGTGCTCGACGAGACTGGCGAAGCGTGGGACGCGCCCCCGATCAACGACGCCTTGAGGGATTTCGGGGTCGAACTGCCGGTTCTATCCGCCGAC
The DNA here is from genome assembly GCF_984452065.1 of Hoeflea sp. Lineage (NCBI taxonomy): Bacteria > Pseudomonadati > Pseudomonadota > Alphaproteobacteria > Hyphomicrobiales > Rhizobiaceae > Hoeflea > Hoeflea sp. The sequence goes on from NZ_CFHWAF010000242.1 coordinate 2,015, forward strand.
CTGCGGACCTTCACAGTCTCGACGGAATTCGCCACGAACGAGCCGGAGGCCTATGAACTGCTGGTCGCCGCCTACAGGCGCATGCTGGAGCGTGACGACTTCAGGGCGTTCATCGAGGAAGGCGCCATTGGCGGGCAGTGGCTGGGACCGGAGAGCACCCAGGAAAGCCTCGCCGACAGCTTTGAGGTGTTCACGCAGTACGTCGACTACTTCAACTGATTCCACCGCTCGGCCGACGCGCGAGAGCCCATCCGAGCCCCGCGCGTCGCATCCGGTGCCAAAGGAGGACGCTCCATGCCTGCCATCATGCGCCACCTTTCCGGCGGCCTCGGGCATCTTCTGCTGCTTTCCGTCTTCGTCCTGTTCTCGGTCTGGTACGCGCTGGATGCCTATATGGCCCAGCAGAAGGTGGAAAACCTGCTGCTGATCTGGCCCGCGGCGATCATCGTTCTGGTCCTGGCCGTCGGTCTGGCGGCGGCTCAGGTGCGCGCCATGATGCAAACCCGCGCGGCGCATGCGCATGGCGGCGCCGAGACACAAGTGGAAGACGACGCGGAAGACGCCCAAGTGGATGGCGATGAGCCCGCGCCCCAAGCGCCATCCTTCCAGGCCCGATACGGCACACCGCTCTCGGCCATCGGGCTCGGGCTTTACGTGCTTTCGCTTCCGTTTCTGGGTTTCGACGTGGCGACGGCGCTTTTCGTTGCCGCCAGTATGCGCCTTCAGGGCGAACGCAACCCGGTCGTCATCTGCCTGTTCGCCGTGATGGTGGCGACGCTGCCGATCCTCGGCATCGAATATATGCTTTCGGTCCCCGTGCCGACCGTGGTGCTGCCATGATCGACACTGCGGCCCTGGCCGATGCCTTCGCGCTGCTGGCCAGCA
>NZ_CFHWAF010000243.1:0-2777 GCF_984452065.1 Hoeflea sp.
ACGAAGAAGGAGATCGAGCAATACCGCAAGCGCATCGTCGCGGACCCTGCGGAGTTCATCGCCCAGCCGACGCTGGATCTTTCGACTGCGCCGACGCTGAACGAGGGCAATCTGTGCGGACGTCACGTCGATTTCAGGCCCTTTTGCCTTGTCGGAAAGAACATACGTCTTGTGCCCGGCGGCCTGACGCGGGTGGCGCTGAAGGAAGGATCGCTGGTGGTCAATTCCAGCCAGGGCGGCGGCGTCAAGGACACCTGGGTCCTGAGGGAATAACGCCATGTTGAGCCGCGCCGCCGAAAATCTGTTCTGGCTTGGCCGCTACATGGAGCGGGCCGAGGCGACGGCGCGAATGATCTCCATGGGCCAGCGCATGGCCATGCTGCCGGGTACGCAGGGCCAATCGGAATGGACGTCGCTCATGCAGGCGACGGGCACGCCGCCGCCCAAGGGGCGGGCGATCACGCAATCCGATATCGTCGCGCGGCTGATCCTCGACCCGCAAAGCCCCTCCGCCATACAGGGCTGCCTTTCCAGGGCGCGGGAGAACGGCCGGGCCGTCCGCACGGCACTCACGCAGGAGATGTGGGAGAGCCTCAACGAGGATTGGCGCTATCTGGAATCGATGGATACCCAGGCGGCGCGCCGACAGCTTGTGCTCGTCCTTGAATGGGTGCGCACCAGGGCGGCCATATTCCGCGGCGCCGTCGAGACGGCGATGCTGCGCACCGAGGGCTATTTTTTCCTGCGCCTCGGCAGCAATATCGAGCGCGCGGATATGACCCTGCGCCTCCTGAACGTGAAGTATTTCCTGCTGCTGCCGGAGACGGAGGTCGTCGGCGGCGGGCGCGACCATCACCAGTGGATGTCGGTGCTCAATGCCGTCTCCGGTCTGCGCGCCTATCATCATAATTACGGCGGCGACTACGCTCCCTGGAACATTGCGGATTTCCTGCTTCTCAATCAGGCCTTTCCGCGTTCGGTCGCCTTCAGCTATGCGCAGATCGACGGCTGCCTGTCGAAGCTGGAGAAGAACCATGGCGGCGCGCATAATTGCCAGCGTACCGCCCGGGCTGAATTGAACCGTTTGAACCGGCTGGACATCAATGCCGTATTCAGCGACGGGCTGCACGAGTTCATCAATGATCAGATCGCCAAGACGGCGCGCATCAGCAAGGAGGTGTCGGATGCCTACCATTTCTGAGCGGGCGTTGTGATGCGGCTCGCCGTCAGACACAGGTCCGAGTACACCTATGAACCGGCCGCGGTCCGGGTCTCGCTCCGGCTCAAGGTCTATCCGTCGGTCTTCGACGGCCAGGCGGTGGAAAACTGGACCGTGACGGTCAATGGCGATCCGGTCGAGCCGATTTACATCACCGGCTATGGTGACCAGGCAGGCCTGTGGCAAAGCATCGACGAAGTGTCGAAAGTCGGCGTGCTTGCCGAGGGGCTCATTTCCACCGAGGACCAGAACGGAGTCGTAAGGGACCTGCCGCGCAAGCCGCCATCGTCGATCTTCATGCGGTCGACGCCTCTGACCCGTGCGGACGACGCCATCCGCGCGCTGGCGGAGACGACGCGCGAGGATGATGAACTCAAGACGGCCCATGCGCTCTCTTTGGCAATACGCGATGCGGTCGATTATCGGCCGGAGGCCACCGGCAGCCATACCACCGCGGCCGAGGCCATGGCGATCGGCGCGGGCGTGTGTCAGGACCACGCGCACATTCTTATCGCCGCCTGCCGCTCGCTCGGCATGCCCGCCCGTTATGTGACCGGCTATCTGAAGGCTGCGGAGGATGAAGACGAACTTGTGGAAACCCACGCCTGGGCCGAAACCCATATCAGGAACTTCGGCTGGGTGGGCCTTGATCCCTCAAACGGCATTTCGCCGACGGACCACTATATCCGCATAGCCTGCGGGCTGGACGCCGACGATGCGACTCCGATAAAAGGCCATGTCGTCGGGGGATCGCGGATAACACTGACAGCTGATGTCGCGGTTTCCGAAAACCAGCAGCAATAGGAAGACCCGTTGACATATTGTGTTGCCATCAAGCTGGATGCCGGTCTGGTTCTGTTGTCCGATACGCGAACCAATGCCGGTCTCGACAATATCTCGCGCTATGGAAAGATGCATGCCTGGGAGGTGCCGGGCGAGCGGGCCATCGTGCTGATGACGGCCGGCAATCTGTCGATCACGCAAGGGGTGATAACGCACATCGAAAAGCGCATCGAAACCGCCGCGACCGATCCGGAGTGCGAAACGATCCTGAGCGCCGACAGCCTCTTTCGTGTCGCGCAGATCGTCGGCGAGACGATGCGCGATGTTCAGGAACGCCATCGCGAGGGAATGGAGGCGCAGGGCGCTTCCTTTGATGCCTCCATGCTGGTTGCCGGTCAGCGCAAGGGCGGCTCGATCAGGCTTTTCCTTGTCTATTCCGCCGGCAATTTCATCGAGGCGACCCGGGACACGCCGTTTTTACAGATCGGCGAGCACAAATACGGCAAGCCCATCCTCGACCGCGTCATCACACCCGGGACCCCGCTTGAGAAAGCGAAACTTGCAGCATGCGTGTCGATGGATTCAACCTTGCGAAGCAACCTGTCGGTCGGCATGCCGCTGGACCTTGCGATTGTTGAGGCCGACGCGCTCAAGATCACCGAACGCAGGCGTATCGAGCCGGACGACAAGGATTTCGGGCGTCTCTCCGAGGCCTGGTCAAAAGCCCTGAATTCGGCGTTTCACAAACTGCCGCACGTTTTCTGAAGACAGGTCT
>NZ_CFHWAF010000244.1:0-2695 GCF_984452065.1 Hoeflea sp.
CCTGTGAAGTGTCAGCCATGATTGTCTAGCCAGTTCTCAAAACGCGTTTCCAGCGCTTCGATCAACGCCGCATCTTCGAGCTCCTCGACAATCTCGGCAATAAAGGCCTTGACCAGCATCGCCCTTGCCCGCTTCTCGGATATGCCCCGGGCACGCATGTAGAAAAGGTGGTTCTCGTCGATGTCGGTGACCGTCGCGCCATGGGCACATTGAACGTCATCGGCAAAGATTTCCAGTTCCGGTTTGGCGGAGAAGTCACCGCCGTCAGACAGAAGAAGCGTATTGCAGGCCATGCGCGCATCGGTCTTCTGGGCGATTTTCGCCACGTTGATCTGCCCCTGGAACACACCGCGCGCGCGATCGAAGACCACGTTGCGGAACGTTTCGGTTGAGATGCAATCGGGCACTAGGTGATCCAGGACCATGGTCACATCGGTATGGCTGTCGCCGCCCAGCAGGTTGACGCCGCTGAGCGCAAGCTGCGAGCCTTCGCCCTTCGCCTTGATGTTGATTTCCTGGCGCACCAGCTTGCCGCCGGAGTTGGCGAGAAACAGGGTCAGATGGGCATTGGCGCCGAGGTCGACATTGATCTGGCCGAAATGTGTATCGGAAAGACCCCTTTCCTGACTGACGACCCAGACGAGCCGAGCACCGGCGCCCACCTTCAAATCCGTCACCGAAGAGACAAGCGTGTCTGCCTCTCCGCCGACATGCCGCTCAAAGAACGTGCCGCTGGCGCCATCGCCAACGGTGGCGGAAAACCGGCAATGGGCCTGCCCGCCGTTCTGAACGATCTGGATTTCGACCGGCTTTTCGAGTGCGGCGCCTGCGGGAACCGTCAGGTCAAATCCGTCACCGGCAAGCGCGCCGTTCAAACGCCCGATCAGATCATCCTTGTTCTGCAGCACCATGCGATGGGCGGCCGTGCCGTTGTTGAGCGCATCACGGTAATGCTTCAATTCGATACAACCGGAAATCTCGCCGTCCAGGGCATGGCCGTTTGCAACAACCAGCACGTCGGTGCCGTCGACAAGCGACGGCACCGCGCCGTCCGCGCCATCGGCATCATCCTCCGGAACCGCCTTTAGAAGGTTGCGCAGGTCGGTGTAGTGCCACGCCTCAACCCGCCGGGTCGGCAGCCCCTCGAACTTGATGTCATCCATGAAGCCGTTGCGGATCGCCGCGATGGCGCCGTCTCCGGGAAGACTGTCAGTCCTGTTGCCGAAGGTGTCGACAAGCGCCTGCTCGGCGGCGGTGATCGGTCTTTTGCTTTGCATATTCATCACGAAACCTTTTCCACCAGCCGCCATCAGGCAGCGTTGTCGATAATGTCGGCATAGCCGTTGGTTTCAAGTTCCTGCGCCAGAGATTTGTCGCCCGACTTGATCACACGGCCCTGGTAGAGCACGTGCACCGTATCCGGGACGATATGTTCAAGCAGCCGCTGGTAGTGGGTGATGACGACAATGGCCCTGTCGGGTGAGCGAAGCGCATTTACCCCGTCGGACACCACTTTGAGCGCATCGATGTCGAGCCCGGAATCGGTTTCGTCGAGAACGCACAGTTTCGGCTGCAGAAGCGCCATCTGCAAAATCTCCGCGCGCTTCTTTTCGCCGCCGGAAAAGCCGACGTTCAGCGGACGCTTGAGCATGTCCATGTCGATCTTCAATTCGCCCGCGGCGGCACGCACGCGGCGAATGAATTCCGGTGTTGTGAGTTCGTCTTCCCCGTTGGTCTTGCGCTGCTCGTTCATTGCCACTTTAAGGAACTGCATCGTGGCAACGCCGGGAATTTCGACCGGATACTGGAAGGCGAGGAAGATACCGGCGGCGGCACGCTCGGACGTATCCATGTCGAGGATGCTCTCGCCATTATAGAGGATGTCACCCTCGGTCACTTCATAGTCTTCACGGCCGGTCAGAATGTAGGACAGGGTCGACTTGCCGGAACCGTTCGGTCCCATAATGGCGGCCACCTCGCCGTTCTTCACGGTCAGGTTGAGGCCACGGATGATCTCGGTTCCATCCTCGGCGATACGGGCATGCAGGTTCTTGATCTCAAGCATTGATGTAAATTCCTCGATTGGCGGCAGCGCAAAAGCGCCCTCAGGCGCGCGCGCCGTGATAATGTCCAAGGTTAGCCGACGCTGCCTTCCAGGCTGATTCCAATGAGCTTTTGGGCCTCGACGGCAAACTCCATCGGCAGCTCCTGGATCACTTCCTTGACGAAGCCGTTGACGATCAACGCGATCGCCTCTTCCTCCGGAATACCGCGTTGCATGCAGTAGAAAAGCTGATCTTCGGAGATCTTCGACGTCGTCGCCTCGTGCTCGAACTGCGCCGTGGCGTTCTTGGCCTCAATGTAAGGAACCGTATGCGCCCCGCAATTGTTGCCGATCAGCAGCGAATCGCACTGGGTGAAATTACGCGCGTTGGCCGCCTTGCGATGGGCGGAAACCTGGCCACGATAGGTGTTGTTCGAATGCCCGGCGGAAATGCCCTTCGAGATGATCCGGCTCGACGTGTTCTTGCCCAGATGGAGCATCTTCGTGCCGCTGTCGATCTGCTGACGGCCGTTCGACACGGCAATCGAATAGAATTCGCCGCGCGAATTGTCGCCACGCAGAATGCAGGACGGGTATTTCCAGGTGATGGCCGAGCCGGTCTCGACCTGCGTCCAGGAGATCTTTGAGTTA
>NZ_CFHWAF010000245.1:0-2277 GCF_984452065.1 Hoeflea sp.
GGCCTCAACGTATCGCGCCGCGCCAAAGCCATCCATGAAAAACTTCAGGACGAGTGGAAGCAGAACAAGGTCAATCCACTGCAGGCGAATGACTGGCTCAGTGTCTACGCCATGGCCGTCAATGAGGAGAACGCCTCAGGCGGGCGCATCGTGACGGCGCCCACCAACGGGGCCGCCGGTGTCATTCCCGCGACGATGCGCTACTACACGCGGTTTCATGACGGATCGGACACGGGCAGTATTCATGACTTCCTTTTGACCGCCGCGGCCATCGGCGGGATCATCAAGCACAATGCCTCCATTTCCGGCGCGGAGGTCGGCTGCCAGGGGGAGGTCGGTTCGGCCTCGGCGATGGCCGCCGCGGGCCTTGCGGCCGCCATGGGCGGAACGCCCGAGCAGATCGAGAACGCCGCTGAGATCGCCCTGGAACATCATCTCGGCATGACCTGCGATCCGGTTGGCGGACTGGTTCAGGTTCCCTGTATCGAGCGCAACGCGCTCGGCGCCGTCAAGGCCGTCACGGCCGCGTCGCTGGCGCTGAAAGGGGATGGCACACATTTCGTGCCGCTGGACGCCTGCATCGAAACCATGCGCCAGACCGGCCTCGATATGAACGAACGCTACAAGGAAACGAGCGAAGGCGGGCTTGCGGTCAACGTCGTCGAGTGCTGAGGGCATAAATCCGGACAGGCTTTGTGGACAGGGACGGCAAGGTCCTTGACGGCGCGGCTCAGGCCTATACGTCAATGGCATGACCTTGAACCTTGTGAAGCTGTGTGTCGGTGTCGAGAGCGTTGAGGACCTGCAAGCCTCGATCGACTTCGGTCTGGCCGACAAGAAAAGCCGTGGTCTTGAGGAGATCCAGTTTCACACCACCCGGATGATACCCAAGCGCCTTGACGAACTGCTCGACGGCGGATCGCTTTACTGGGTCATCAAAGGCAATATCCAGGTGCGTCAGCACATTACCGACATCCGGCCCTTTACCGACAATTCGGGAATATCGCGCTGCCGTATCGTCATGGAGCCGCGCCTGATCCTGACGCAATGGCAGCCGCGCCGCGCCTTTCAGGGCTGGCGGTATCTGACGACAAAGGACGCGCCTGCGGATTTGTCCAAAACGAATGCCGGGATTTTGCAACTGCCGCCGGAACTGCGGCGCGAGCTTGCCGATCTGGGTCTGCTTTAGAGCATCGGGCGATGATATTAAACCATTTGACCGGCTTATCAGGCCTTCTGGCCAGGCGCGGTCGCTGCCGTGGTCTGGTTGACCACAAGGCGATCGCAACGACGTCCAGAAGGCCTGATAAGCCGGCCTTCGGTGAACCAAATCAGCCCGTCGGCGTCGTTGAACGGCTTGCCCGATGCCCGGCATCGCGCTGCGCCATTCGCCTGGCCGAGCGACCTGATTTGGATCATCAAATGGTTTAATATCATCGCCCGATGCTCTAACCCCTCTCGCGTTCCGGTTCTTCGTCCGCGAACCTTACCGGAGGCGATTTTTCCGGAATGAGACCGGCCCGGAACCGTTGCAACACCACCTGAAGCAACAGGCCGACAAGCAGCATGCGGATAAAGGAACTGCGCGTGGCCCATTCCGGCGGCAGCCGATTGGTGAAGATTTCCGTGACCGACCAGATCGTCCAGATGCTCAGCGCGCCTAAAATGGCGCCTTTGTTGTTGCCCGAGCCACCGGCCATCAGCATCACCCAGACGAGGAAGGTCACCAGCAGCGGGTCCGTGGCCGTTGGCGACAGGAAGCGGAAATAGTGGGCCGACAGCCCCCCGGCGATGCCCATCACCGCACAGCCGATCACGAAGGTCTGGATGCGGAATTTCTCGACATCCTTGCCGACGGCGGATGCGGAGGCTTCATTGTCGCGGATCGCCCGCAGGCTTCGCCCCCAGGGACTGTCGTAAAGACGGGAGGAGGCGAGAAAAACCAGCAGCACGATCAGCCAGACAAAGCCGAGGAAGACAACATCCGCCATCCGCCCCGTGGCTAGGTCGGCGAGGGGACGCGGTATCCGGGACATGCCGAGACTGCCGTTCGTGAGCCAATCCTCGTTGACGATGACCAGGCGCAGAATCTCCGCAATTCCGATCGACGCCATCGCCAGATAGTCGCTTTTGAGGCGGACGCAGATTCTGGCGACGGCCCAGCCGGCCAGGCCGGCGACAATTGCCGCACCGACGAGGCCGATGGGGACGGGCATTGAAAATCCGCCGAGATGTTTACCGGACGTCGCGGTCGTCAGGATCGCGGATGTGTAGGCG
>NZ_CFHWAF010000246.1:0-1918 GCF_984452065.1 Hoeflea sp.
GCCTGTGACAGCGCATCGTCGCGCGCCTGCGCCGCGACCTGGCCCTCTTCCTGACCGCCGCCGGCCTCGGATTCCTCGGCCTCGGCGCCCAGCCACCGACGCCGGAGTGGGGTGCCATGATCTCCTCCGGGCGCAAGTTCCTGCTCGATCAGTGGTGGGTCGCCACCATGCCCGGCTTCGCCATCATTCTGGTCTCGCTCGGCTTCTGCTTCCTGGGCGACGGGCTGCGCGACGTGCTGGACCCCAAACAGGCGAACAAATCGTGACCCCGCTCCTCGACATCGAAAAGCTCAGCGTCACATTCCCGACGTCAAAGGGCCCGGTGCGGGTGGTCGACGATATCTCCTTCACGCTCGGCCGCGAGCGGCTCGGGATCGTCGGCGAAAGCGGCTCCGGCAAATCCATGACCGGACGGTCGATCCTCCGGCTGATCCGCCCGCCGGGACAGGTCACCGCTCAAAAAATGCTGTTCGACGGGATCGATCTGACCACCCGGAGCGAACGGCAGATGCGGAACCTGCGCGGCGCCCGCATATCCATGGTGATGCAGGATCCGAAATTCTCGCTCAATCCGGTGATGACGATCGGCGCGCAGATAACCGAAGCGCTGCGCGCCCATGGCAATATCTCACGCGCCGAGGCCCGCGAGCGGGCTGTCGAGATGCTGCATGCGGTGCGCATCGACGACCCCGCCCACGTGACCGATCTTTACCCGCACGAGGTATCCGGAGGCATGGGCCAGCGGATGATGATCGCCATGATGCTTATCCCGAAACCCGACCTGCTGATCGCCGACGAGCCGACCTCGGCGCTCGACGTCAGTGTCCAGGGTCAGGTTCTCGATCTCATTGACGAACTGGTCACAGGCCGCGGCATGGGGCTGATCCTGATCAGCCACGACCTCAATCTGGTCAGCCGTTACTGCGACCGGATACTGGTGATGAACGCCGGCAAGATCGTCGAATCCTGCGCCGCCCGCGATCTCAAAAACGCCTCCCACCCCTATACGAAGGGGCTGCTGGCTGCCATCCCGCGCATGCACGAGACTCGTGATGAATTGCCGGTCCTCGACCGCGCGGCCTGGGGCGGCACATGAGCGCCATCACACTAAGGAAACTCGACATCTCCTATGGCACGAGACAGGTGGTCTCAGGCGTCGACCTGGAGGTGGCCGAAGGCGAGAGCTTTGCCCTCGTCGGCGAAAGCGGCTCTGGCAAATCGACCGTCCTGAAATCCATCGTCGGGCTGGCTCCGGACTGGACCGGCGAGATCAGGGTGTTCGGCAAGGACCGGGGCCACCGGACGGATCGGGCGTTCTCACGCACCTGCCAGATGGTCTTCCAGGACCCCTATGGCTCGCTGCATCCGCGCAAGACCGTCGACACGGTGCTGTCGGAACCGCTGGCTGTCCACGGACTTGCCGACCGTGACGCCCGCGTCGGCGAAGTGCTGTCCCTCGTCGGGCTCGACCAGCGCTTCCGCTACCGCTTTCCGCACCAGCTTTCCGGCGGCCAGCGTCAGCGCGTCGCCATCGCCCGCGCCCTCACCCTGAAACCGAAGATCCTGCTGCTTGACGAACCCACCAGCGCGCTCGACGTCTCGGTCCAGGCCGAAATCCTCAATCTCTTGAAGCGGCTGCGCAAGGATCAGGGCCTGACCTATCTTCTGGTGACGCACAACCTGCCCGTCGTCAGTTTCATGTGCGATCGCATGGCCGTGATGAACAAGGGCCGCATCGTCGAGATCGCGCCGGCAAGCACATTGCACACCGGCGACTTTTCCGATTCGTATGCCCGCCACCTCTATGCGGCCAGCGGCGGCGCCTGACGGACAGGCTCCGATCCCGGTCCGAGAAACCGACACATCCAGCAATGGCCATAACTTGACTAGTCAACTGATTAGGCAAGTGCATTTATGA
>NZ_CFHWAF010000247.1:0-1673 GCF_984452065.1 Hoeflea sp.
GAGAGATTGCCATGCATAACTTCCGCTGATGTTTGGGCCAGCCATGTTTTGAATGTCAATTCTATCCGGAGGCATTCTCGAAAGGTGTCTCGAAAAGCACAGCCAACGGGTTATGCGACCGCTTTTCGGCGCGCGCACTGCGATGCGCGTCCCGGACCCATATTATCAGCGAATGCGCTTTTCGGTCTCGCCGTCGAACAGCATCGCCCTTTCCGGATCGAATTTGATTCCGACCCTTGCGCCTTCCTCGGAACGCTCGTCACCGCGTTCCTCGACGATGATTTTCTCGCCATTGTCGGACACGAGATAATCGTAGGATGTTCCGCCGAGCGCTTCCGTCAGATCGACGGCCAGGGTGTCGCCGCCCCTATCGATCTCGATATGCTCCGGCCTTATACCCAAAATGACACGGGTGCCGTCAGCCGGCACGCTGACCGGCAGTTTGAAGCTCTGTTTCAGAGCCGGAACCTCGATTGAATCGCCCTTGCTCGTCGCTTCCAGGAAATTCATCGCGGGCGAGCCGATAAAGCCGGCGACAAATTTGTTGTCCGGATCGCGGTAAAGCTGGAGCGGTGCGCCAACCTGCTCGATGTAACCGCCGCGCAGCACGACGATCTTGTCGGCCAGCGTCATCGCCTCGACCTGATCGTGCGTCACGTAGATCATGGTGGCGCCGATTTCCTTGTGCAGACGGGCGATCTCGACCCGCATTTCAACGCGCAGCTCGGCGTCGAGATTGGACAGCGGCTCGTCGAACAGGAACACTTCCGGGCCGCGAACGATGGCACGGCCGATGGACACACGCTGACGCTGACCGCCGGACAGCGCCGACGGCTTGCGGTCGAGATATTGTTCGAGCTTGAGGATACGGGTGGCTTCGGCAACCTTTTCGGCGATCTCGGCTTTCGGATGGCCGTTCATCTTCAGGCCGAACCCCATATTCTCCTTGACGGTCATATGGGGATAAAGAGCGTAGGTCTGAAACACCATCGCCACGCCGCGTTGCGCGGGATCCATGCGCGTCACGTCGCGGGCGCCGATTGAAATCTGGCCCTCGGTGGTCTCTTCCAATCCCGCCACCATGCGCAGCAGTGTCGACTTTCCGCATCCCGACGGCCCGACAAACACGCAAAACTCGCCATCCTCTATCTGCAGATCCACTCCGTGGATCACCTGAACGTCGCTGTATCGCTTGACTACGTCTTGAAGTACTACACCTGACATCGTGCTAGATCCCCATTTTTTCCGGCGTTCTCTCGTTCTCGGGGAAGCGCCAATATTCGGCGGCATTGGCGATTTTCCCGGCTGCTTTGTGTAAATCCGGAACAAGCTTCTTCAGTTTGCCCAGGGATGTTCGGGCGGATGTACTGGTCACCGAAACCGCGCCCATCATCTGCCTGCTCCTCGACAGGATCGGAACCGCGACGCAGATGATGCCGGGCTCATGGTCCTCGCGGTCCAGCGCAAAGCCGTCCTGCCGGATCTGCCGGAGCTCGCAGGCCAGTTCCTGTCGAGAGCAGATCGTCGACGGCGTGAAACGGTGAAAGGACTGCTGCGGCAAAATCCGCTCCAGCTCGTCCTCGGGCAGATAGGCCAGCATCGCCTTGCCGACGCCCGTGCAATAGGCGGGCCCGACCTTCCCGGCCTCCGAAAACATCGAGACACGGCGCTTC